>NZ_BMPP01000016.1:106577-107266 GCF_014647655.1 Deinococcus malanensis | reverse complement strand
TCGACCCTTGGGTATCTCAGCCCTGCCGAGTTCGAAGCCCACCATCTTGCCAGACAGCCAGCCGCCGCTTAACTTGAAGTACGCAAAACCGGCACAACCTCAGTCAGTCTTCGACCTACCATCAGACGTCAGTCTGTTTGGTGCACCGCGCCGTGAGTCGGGCAGATGGTGCGCGATGCCCACACTGCGGCGAACCCATGCGTGTCATCGGCACTCGTTGGCGTGTTCCCAAAAAAACTGATGATCGAGGATGGAGCGAACTGCAACACGTGCTCGCGTCCCAAGATCATCTTGCGGCTCATCATCATGCAACCCGCTTTGCCCATTACGGCATCTCGGTAGTAGGAGAACGCCCCAGCGAATACAGGGCCGAATATCGCCTCCGCCGCATCGTGCGCCGACCAGGAGCTTAAGCAAGCATCAAGTGTTCGGTTAAGCGGTCCTCTGAGCAAAAATTGGCGGTGAAAAAAGAAAGGGGTACAGGGTAGGAATAGACCCCCCGTACCCCCAAAGGTTACCCCTGAGGTGCGGAGGCTCTTGGAGGTGGAGCAACTGGGTACGCGAATGTAAACCGTCAGGACGCTTTCACCTTGTGCATTCCAGTGAATTTCGGATGCTCAGTCAGATGTTATGTGATGGGTTGCCTATATGGGTCAAACTGACCCCAGCTACTCTTTAAGTCTGACCCC
>NZ_BMPP01000016.1:5338-106567 GCF_014647655.1 Deinococcus malanensis | reverse complement strand
GCACGCCGCTCAATCCTGCTCAGCACTGCCCTGACCCTCCTGCTCGCCGCCTGCGGCCAGCCGCAAGGAGAGTCACCCGCCGAAGTCGATCCCTACGCCAACGGCGCGAATTACCCCTGGTCCTACACCGCCCCCGAAGGCCGCCTCACCACCCTGAGCCTCACCCCCGGCGAGAACAACCTGTACTTCGAACCCATCCTGGCCGCCTCCAACGGCTGGGGTCCCGTCGAGATCGACCGCAGCAACGGCGAACAGGCCGCCGGAGACGGAAAGACGCTGAGCATCAACGGGAAGACGTACACCCGCGGGTACGGCGTTCATGCGGGCAGTGAACTGCGCTTCAGCCTCAAAGGCACCGGAGCGAACTGCACACGGTTCACGGCGGATGTCGGGGTGGACGACGAGGTCGGCAAGAAAGGCAAGGTGGTGTTCCAGGTGTTCCTGGATGGCGTCAAGGCGTACGACAGCGGGGCGATGAAGGGCAAGGACCCGGCCAGACTGGTGGACCTGGACATCACTGGGAAACAGGAACTGAGGCTGGTGGTGACGGATGCGGGGAACGGCATCAACTACGACCATGCTGACTGGGCGCAACCCAAGATCTTCTGCGTGGCCACCACGCCCCCCACGACCCCGCCCCCCACCCCGCCACCCTCTGGCCCCTCAGGCACGCTGGACCCCAGCTTTGATGGTGATGGGATCGTGGTGACCAACTTTGATGGAGGCAATACCGAAGCCTCTGCGGTCCAGCAACAGCCGGATGGCAAAGTGGTCGCCGTCGGCACCATGTTCGCTGTCGGTATCGATTTCAAAACTGTCGTCGCTCGCTACAACAGCAATGGCAGCCTTGACCCCAGCTTCGGAAGTGCGGGAACAGCCGTGCTGAATCTGATCAGCAGCAGTTCCGCCAATCCTTCGGGGTACGAAATTTATTCCGCTATAGCGCTGCAGAAAGACGGCAAGATCCTTGTGGGTGGCGGAACCTCAGGTCTCACCCCGTTGATGGCACGCCTGACTCCGACAGGCGCACTTGACCCCACCTTCGGCAATGGTGGCGTCGTCATCGTTCCCGAACTGACGGTTGGGGGGGTGACCGAGATTCTGGTGCTGGGTGATGGACGACTCCTGGTCAACGGCACCCGGGCCGTGCAACGGTACAACTCCAATGGAACGCTTGACACGACGTTCGCGAGTGCCGGTACCCTGGAGCGCCAGGAGGGCGGGCAACTGTCCATCGCCGACATTGCTCTTCAGTCCACTGGTCAGATTCTTCTCCTGACGAGCAACGGGTACCTGAAACGCTTCACCGCGGATGGGCAGCTGGACACCAGCTTCGGGACGAATGGGCAGATCGGGTATGAAGTCTGGCGGTCCGCTTACAAGGAATTCAGTGGCAGGTCGCTCGCGATGCTCCCAGGCGACGGCTTCCTGGTCGGGCTGCAGGGTCGGAACATCTCTGAAAGCACATCCAAATATGATCCACCTGTCATAGATGACGACAGCATGCTGGTGAAGCATGAGCCCAACGGGGCCCTGAGCAGCAGCTTCGGAATGGGGGGGCGTGTGTTCTACCCCGAGGGCTACGGTTTGACTGGTTTACAGACTCTGCCAGACGGTTCCTTACTGGCGCACAATGTACGCTTCAATGCGGATGGAACCTTCAAGCAGATCTACTCCCTGCCAAATATGAATGTGACCCGAAGCAGCGTGCAGGCAGATGGCCGAATTCTCCTGGCTGGATCATCGAGCCTGCCTTCATGCCTGTCTCCGTGTGGCAGTTCCTTCACGGTGGCCCGCCTGTTTCCCTGATCAGAGGTAAATGGGCAGCGATGGTACTGCCATACCCGTCATGCTCATAAACCCTCGACCATCCGATGTATATCCTTGACTCAGCCTGTATTCGACGCTATCTTTAAGAAATCAAGGCGGCCTCCGGGCCGCCTTCTTCGTTGCACTCAAGGATGCTTCAGCAGATCAGGGGTTCTCGCCGGCTACACGCAGGACGATCGGGTTATCGCGCGGAGCAGGCCGTGGTGAGCGGCTAACTTCAGCATGTCTGAATGTCTGATAGCGAAACCCCCAGGTGTGTCCTGGGGGCAGAGGGGCAGGTAGTCTTACTGCGATTGAGTCATCAGACCTTCTACAAATCGCTAGTGCTGGCTTTTGCCCGCTCCGTTCAGTTCCTCAAAGACGGACTCCATAATGTTCTGCTCCCACCAGACTGCTGATGCCCCTCACCCACTGGCACAGGTACAGCGCATCTGCGCCGCGTGGCGGGCGTGGGCGCGTGTACTGTGAGAAGAAATGCGCGCCCTGTTGCCCCTGATCCTGCTGACCATGACGGTCCCCGCCCTGGCGACACCGCTGCTCAGCGCTCCACTCGTGCCCACCCCGATGGTGTTCAAACACGCGAACGACACACTCTACTCCGCGCGCGTCATGCTGCCTAAAGGATTAGTGCCAGACCCCACATCGTTCGATATGGGCAACCCGGTCGGCTTCAAGAGCACCGTCCTGGGTATGGTTATGCAGTTCAAACTGCACTACAACCCGGTCATCGTCATAACAAACGCCAGCGTGAAGCGCCGCGCGGCCGGCCGCACGACTGCCGAGGTGCATACCTTCCCGACAGGCAGTGTGACCATCTACACCAGCACGCCCGCACCTGAAGCTGGCGGGCACGTGACCTGCAAGGTCGATCTGGATCCCGCCCGGGTGCCCGCCCGGCAGATGGCGGCCGCCGTGGACCGCGCCGTGAACACCTGCACGTCCCTGCAGATCCTTGGAAAGAGATAACCCATTCCGGACGCCAACAAGCTACCTGACGGTGACTTATCGCCAGTGCCACCTTGGTTCCCCTCAACTGCGTACTGGAGTCCCGCGCCCGAGCGTGTCAGCGCGGTCCTGCGGTCAACGAGTGCTGAAGGTCGGTGAGCTCGGTCAGGCTGCCGTGATCAGTGATCGGCCAGACGGAGGACGTTTCATCCTGCTGAAATGACACCCGGAGTGTTTTCCCCTCGCCTGCATCCGCTTCGAGCAAGATCTGCCGGCCTGTGAAGGTCATCGAGCCTCCATCTCCGGCCAAGGTGCCCGCGACCAGTCGCTGGACCTTCCCCACCAGGGACGCGCTCACATCGAACATTTATACCCGCCGCGGCCTGCCCTCCTCCAGCACGAACCTGCGGGGTCGCGCCGTACACCACGATCTCCACGGCGGTCTTCACGCCATGGTGCAGGGAAGCCGGGGGGATGGTCTGATCCGCGAAGGGAAGCGTCATCAGGTCATCATGATCCACGCTGAAACCCGACCGTGACCCGGTGTGGTGCGCTTCAGGCGTTCACGGTCCCCGTCACCGTTCCTTTTGGACTCCCCCCAGCGGTTCACGCCCGGGAGGCTGTCCACCATCAGCAGCATCAGCAGGCCCGCCCATCCCAGCACGCCAGATGCGAACCACCACGGCCCCCAGACGACGGCTACCCCCGGACCCACCATGCTCCACGGCACGAACAGCAGCAGGGGAACAAGCAGCAGCTGCCACCACCCACTCCGCCCCGCGTCATGTAACCGCCGCGCGCCCATGCCCAGGGTCGGCACCAGGAAACCCAGTGCTACCAGCAAGTCCACTCCTTCCACGATCCGGACCAGCAGGGTGTCCTCACGCATCCCCAGTTGAAGCATGCTCAACACCAGCGACACCAGGGCCGTTGCGAGCATGAAGCACCAGAAGGCACGCCGGCGGACGCGCCCTTTGAAGTTCGCGTAATCGGGCTTAACCTGGCGAGGGGCGAAATTCTGTCTAACTTGTCTGTGCCAGCTGTGACTTGAGCGGCAGTCGCTCGTGCATGTTGAGCGTGAAGGTGACATACGGGCTGATGTGCGGCCACTTCAGCGGCGTCAAGGCCCGCAGGTCCACCGGGGTCGGTCGCCCCTGCCGCTCCGGCTCTGACAGCACCTGCTGCATCACTGAGACTTGATCTCAATCGGAACACAGAACCGCGCTGTTCGCTCCCTGGAATCCCCACGTGTCGAAGTCTCGCCATAGGAGGTGTGAAACCGCATCTCTTCCGAGCGGATGAGAACTTCAGAATCGTGGCCTTGCCCCGGCAGGCCCTTCATCGCCCGCGAGTGGGTTCAGCGTGATCTGCACCCCCGCTCCAGTTTCGGTGTTGAACAGCCTCATGCACCCGCCGTGAACTTCGATCAATGATTTCGAGATGGCCAGCCCCAGCCCACTTCCGCCGCGCCCGCGTTCCCGGTCAGGGCCGCTGTAAAACCGTTCGAACGCCCGATTCAGGGCTTCTGCGGTGAACCCTGTGCCTGTGTTGTGAATCTCGATGTGGACGGCCCCCGCTTCCACCTCAAGCTTGATCCAGACCGTGCCGTGCGGGGGCGTGTGGCGCAGGGCGTTGGTCAGCAGGTTATGGACGACCTGCTGCAACCGGCGCCGGTCACCGGTCACCATGACCGGTTCGGGACAGAGTTCCAGGAGAAGATCGACGCCCTGTGCCTGGGCCGTCGGCAGGTGATCGGCGTGCAGACGGATCAGGACATCCTGCATCTCCACTGGCCCAAGTTCGAGCCGCAATTCGCCCGCTTCAGCCAGCGAGAGAAGCTGCAAATCCTCAATCAGCTCGGACAGCAGGTCGGCATGACCGATCAATTTGTCCAGTTCCTGCGGGTGAGCCGGCAACACGCCGTCCCGCACAGCTTCCAGCCGCCCGCGCAGCACCGTCACTGGCGTGCGGAGTTCGTGGGCAATGGCAGCCACGCTATAGCGCCGTTCATGCTCCAGCCGCTCTAGGGATGCGGCCATGACGTTAAAATCTCTCAGGAGCCTCGCTGTTTCGTCGCTGCGCCGGGTCAGACTGCGGCTCAACGCGGCGCGGGCCGTGAAGTCCCCAGAAGTCAGCCGGTTCGCGGCAGCGGAGAGATGTGTCAAAGGGCGAGCAAAACGCCGGGCCGACCACCACGCGAGCAGGGACAGCACGGTGAAGAGCAGCACCAAGCCGAACACGAACAGGGACCGGATCTGATCCACATCTAGGCTGGTCCCAGACAGCTGTCTCGCCTGCATCAACAGGGGGTCAAGTTGACTGGGGGACAGCTGAAACCGGGCCGTCAGCAACTGCTGGGTCTGACGCTGCACCTCATCCATAAAAGCTGACCAGGCGTAACTGAGAATGACGAACACGGTCAGCGAGGTCAGCAGCACCAACCCCAGCATGGTTTTGTAGAGGTCTGCGGCCAGCGAGTTCCAAGCGCGCCGCATGGCTTGCCAGGGCGTCTCAGGCTGCAGCTTCATAAAGATTCCTATTGAAAGCCATACAGTTCAGCCTTCGACCAGGGCAAACTGGAACAGCTGCGTAGCAGCGCATGGAGGGACGAGCACGGGTCCCACGGTATGGACGAACATCCGGTGGGGGTGCCAAATGTGCACGAGTGGAGCGCAGTCCGCCTCATTCGTCTGCCAGCCGGAAGCCCACGCCGCGCACCGTCTGAATAATATTGGGCTGGCCCGCGCCCTCCAGTTTCCGGCGCAGATTCCACAGGTGGGTGTCGATTACCCGTTCCAGCGCGTCCGAGTCGGGCAGGGCCACTTCGAGCAGTTCGGCACGGGAACACACCCGGCCCCGGTGCCGCAGCAGGTGTTCCAGCAAGCGGTACTCGGTCATGGTCACGTCGAGGCGCTGACCAAGAACCCGCACCCGCACGGCCAACGGATCGAGTTCGACCCCGCTTAACCGAAGCGGTTGCCCGGTGGTCTGTGTTCCGGCACGGCGCAGCACCGCTTTGACGCGGGCAACCACCTCCAGGGGGCTAAAGGGCTTGACCACATAGTCGTCCGCGCCCATTTTGAGGCCCAGAAGCGTGTCCAAGTCTTCCGCGAACGCCGTGACCATGATGACGGGTGTTCCTGCCGTCTCCCGGATGAGCCGCAGCACTTCAAAGCCGTCAAATTCGGGCAGATTGACATCCAGCAAGACCAGATCAGGCCGGGCCGTGCGATGCAGTTGCACGGCCGCTGAGCCGGTACTGGCCCGTTCAGTGCGGAACTGCTCGCGGCGCAGGTACACCTCCAGCAACTCGGCAATATCCGGCTCGTCTTCCACGATCAATACGAGTTGGCCTGGGTTCACGTCTTTCAGTGTAAGCAGCCTTGCCAAGACCACGCCTAACGCCTGTCAAGAAAACTTGTCAATTCCCCGAAAGCGTCTTGTGGGTCGCCGCACACACTCCATGCAGGGTTGCACGTCGCTACCCGAGGCGTGAGCCTCACCAACCGAATGTAAGGAGGAGAACATGACACGACATGTCCCCATCAATAGCACTTTGAAGGACCCGCAGATCCCGGTGCAAGCCAAGCTCACGGCAGCCTGGGCCAGCTTCATGTTCCTCTACATCTACGTCGACATCTTAAATTTCTACAAGCCCGGCGTCGTCGACGGCATCCTGGTTGGCCTCATCTGGAAGTTCGACATCAGCTCGACGTTGTTGACCATTTTCCTCGTGTCTGTGTCGATCCCGGCCATGATGGTGTGGCTCTCCATGACGCTGCCCGCCCGGGTGAACCGCCCCACGAACCTCGTCGTTGCATCGCTCCTCATCCCCTACTCGATGTTCAACGCAGCAGGGGCGACCTGGGAGTGGGCCGCCTTCTACGGCATCTCCATCGGACTCGAGGTGCTGCTTCTGGCCTTCATCCTGCGCTCCGCCTGGACCTGGCCCCGCACGTCCTCACCATTGACGCCGGCGTAGCAGTGGTGTCCCTGTCCAAGTGGCTAAGCCAGCTATACGCTCTGCCAGGAGATAACCTCGACGGAATACGCGTGGTGACCATGGCATACGGGGCGTTCTCCTTCTCGTTCGCTATGCAGGCGCGCAGGCCTCAACCCCTGATCGTGCTGCTGGTCGCCGCGAACGCGACGTGGGGCGGGCTGTGAGCTTGCGGGTGCAATTGCTGGCGCTGAGTCCGTGGCTGGACTTCGACGCCAGTAATGTCGTGGTGGCCTGGTCGCGCTGGTTGGTCACGTTGGCTTTGGCCGAACGGTACCTGCGGCGCTCCTCCCGGTAACGCTCCAGGTTGAAGTCACGACACGGACAGGCCCCTTCTGCCTACCCCGCTCAGAAGCAGACTGTGCCGCAAGCCGCTGAGTTGCGGCTTCAGAAACCCCTCATGCGGTCTGGAAAAAATTTCAGCCTTCGTCAGGTTAGGTCCTAATCACGACGCAGGACATCAGCCAGATGCGTACAGAGGAACGGCATCAGCGCACCAGCAGGCAGCCGACTGCAGGCAACGTATGGGAACAAACAGGAGTTGCATTCCCTCCAATGTACCCGTCTCGTGAGACCAGACGAGACGGATGTAAGGACAGTGCGTCACGGAATGATGGTCACGGCAGGTGTTTTGGCAGCGGCGGTGTCTAGATGACGTCTGACTGGTACTCCCGCAGGATGGCTGTCGCCCGTCATTTGCCTCCATCCACGCTGAGCACCTGACCGGTCACCCAGCCGGCATACTCGGACGCGAAGAACAGGACCGCGTGAGCGATGTCCTCCGGACTGCCGAGGCGCTTCAAGGCGATGTTCTCGATCAAGCGGCGTTGCCCGTCCTCGCCGTAACTTTCCCACTGCCGCTCGGTGGTGGGGTTGCTCCGCACGAACCCGGGCGCGACGCTGTTCACCGTGATGCCCCATGCGCCGAGTTCGTGGGCCAGCTGCCGGGTCAGACCAATCTGCGCGGCCTTCGCGCTCGCGTACGCCTGAACGCCTGTCAGACTCACGCCCACCCCCGCCCCGCTGCTGATGTTCACGATGCGCCCAGCACCCCGCGCCTTCATGATCGGCGCGACCGCCTGACTGAAATAAAACGCGCCGTCCACGTTTACTCGGAACAGCGCGTGCCAGTCGTCCTGACTGATTTCCTCCACTGGCCGGCCCACCTGACCAAGCACGCCACCCGCGTTATTCACCAGTACATCCACCCGCTCTCCCCCTGAAGCCTCCTGAACCAGGGCCTGCACCGCCCGCCGGTTGGAGACATCCACCGTGCGAACCTGCAACGAAGCGCCTTCTTGAACCGCCAGGGCTTCCGTTTCCCGTAGCCCAGCTTCGTTCACGTCACAGGCCCAGACCCTCGCACCCCTGACCGCAAACGCCAGGCTGATGGCTCGACCGAAGCCATGCGCCGCACCGGTTACGACGACGGTCTGGCCATCGAAGCGGACGATCACGGCCGGACCATCGCAAGCGAGGGTGATGGTCCGTTGATTCTGCAGGGCGGAGTCAAGGGTATGGGCATGCCGCCATCCTGCCATCACCGTTCGCCGAACGACACTCCTGCCTGGCGGGCACTTGCCGCCGATACCGTCACGGTCGCGGTCCAGCTTCGTGCTGTACCCGGGCTCCCCGGCCCGGATCGGCGCAGCCCCGGCCGCACACAGCGCGGCACAGTGCGCGGACACGACCGGCGCCCGCTTCGGTAGCGCAGTCAAGCGTCTACAAGCAAATCCTGCCCGACGGATACTCAGCGCCACGTATTCATCTCTTCGGCAGCCACCAGATCATGGTCCCGGCCATGATCTGGTTCAGTGTTTTGTCAACTTCTGTCGCTAGGATAGGAGTGCACAGGTAGATCTGCTGTCAGAGTGACATGTCGGAACGCAGGTCAACTTACTTTCCTTCGCTAAAAGATTGGATACCCCATGAAAATGCCCCGACTTCTGATACCCCTGCTCCTGCTGGTTCTCGCCTCCCCGGCGGGGGCCCTGCAGTTAATCGTCTGGGACCGTGATTTCCAGACAAAGGTCGGCTACGGGGAAAGGGACGGCGGCAGGTTCGACGTGCAACTGGTCCCGCGCCACAACGGACCGGTGGTGGTGTTGTTTTCCCAGACTGATGAGGAATTCCGGCGAGGCACGTTCCCTGCCCTGCTGAGTCGTTACAACGGCTTCCTGCGGGGCGGGCAACTGATCATCGAGCTTCCAGGAAACGACGACCTGACACTCTCCAAGTTCCTGGCTACCTTCCGGCTGAGCGTCAGTGTGCAGTCGACGGGACAGACCCTGTCATTGCCTGGGCTAAAGGGTGCTGGACCGGACAACATTAAGATCAAAAACAGGTAGTTTCAGGGAAGCTGACCGACTGCCGGTATATCCGGACTGTTTACCCCCAGGCCTATCAGGCCCCCACAGGGTCGCGCAAAGTGCTACGGTACGCTCCACGGGATCGCCTCCCGGTGGTGGCCCGCACCCCAGCACTGCACATGCGCAAACCCAGCCCCTCCATCACCAAATACCACGACACTTACCCGCCGGAGCTGGCCACCACCGACGAACTCAAAGCGCTCGGGTTGAAACCAGGAACCTTCACCCCGGCAGCGCTGCTGGAATACCACCGCCCGCCGGATGTTTCAGGCGTCTGAGGGCTGTTTGAGAGGGTCAAGGCCGTGCCGATCACTGCTCGATGAGCCGTGTGCGGTCACATCAGGCTGCTTCACCCGGTAGCCACCACACCTGAACTCATGGCCTACGGGCGTGAACTGCTGCGCTGCGCCGCTTGCTTCGGCTGACCGGACAGCGTCAACCCACGCGGCTTCACGACCGACAACACCGTAATCACCAGCAACACCACCAGGCCAGCACCAGGGTGGAGCAACTGACCTTCAAGTCCAGGCGCCGCATCACCGTTGGGCACCGACCTCGCCGCGACATTCGCCATCACGCTGATCTCCGGCATGGTCAACAGCTGCACCACCGTCGCCACGACCGTCAGCAGCAACTTGAACACCACCCAGTAATGCCTGAACAAGCCCCAGGGCGTCAGCAGCGCCTGCGCCACGCCACTCAGCAACGCCAGCACACTCAGTGGCACCATGGCGTATCACGCGATGACCTCCATTCCCATCCAGGCGGTGCGCAGCATCTGCACGTCGTGACTGTTCATGGCCGCCACGGCCAGCACCAGGTACGAGATCGCCGCCCCGACCCAACCCACGGAGGCCGTGATGTGCAGCGTCAATGCGGCCTTCCGGACACCTGGGACGAGGCTCATTCGCGGGACGCCCGGCTCCGGGAGGCCCGGGCACCATTCGCCGGCGTGCCCGGGAGCACCGGCGTGTGATCGCCTGTCGGCTCTCCCGCTGCGATGTGTTGGCCCGGTCCATGATTTCCGCCCAGGAGCTTCAGGATGACCAGCAGACCAGGCCGACGAAAGCGGGCGCTCCCAATGATCCGGTCAACCTGGAGTTCCAGGTCGTGAACACCTCGACGGGTCGGTCGCGCATCTTGAAGCTGAAGATCGCTGAGCGGCCTGGGTGTGGGCCGCTGGATGACACGTTCGTGATGGAGAATTTTGCGACGCGAGCGGATGAGCGGTTTTACTGGGCGCAGCGGCATGACCGCTGCGGGTACTTTGTCATCCGGTTCGACTGGCACGGGAGCGACCAGCAACGACCGATTGTTCGCGCGGGAACGCTGCCTTGAGGGCTCTGGGGTTCATCAGAGGAGGCGGAAGGACATCCTGCAGTGGTGCTGGAGCCTGGATCCTCCGGGATGTCCGGGGCGCACAGCATGAACCTGAGTTCGACGTCGTGGCACTCCCGAAGGGTGGTGTCGAACCTGGGGAGAGCGCTCTGCAGGCGGCCGTGCGGGAAATCAGGGTGGATCGCATGACTGAACACGCTGCATGTGCAGGGTGAGTTATCCCGCCTTTAGAGGTCAGCGGACTGCGATCCCCATAGAGAGCGGTCCAACCCGTTGGGTTCTGGAGTTGACCTTTCTGACCTTGCCAGTCACGACCCGGGAGACTTGAGTGAATTCGACGGGGTCTATATCGGTGGCGGAAATACCTTCAGACTGTTGCACCTGCTCCGCGAGCATTCTCTCGACGCTGCCCTGAAGCGGTATGCCTTTGGCGGCGGAGCTGTGTATGGCGGCAGCGCCGGAGCCATCCTGATGGGGTCTGACATTCTGTCCTGCGCGCACGATGATGCTGATGTCATCGGCCTGCAGAGCACGACTGCCCTGAACTTCCTAGGTGGTCATGACGTCTGGTGTCATTACCAGCCTGAGCAGCACGCACAGGTTCAGGCGTATGCGGACCTTCATCAGCGCCCGGTATATGCCCTTCCCGCACGGGGCGGTCTCGTCGTTCACAGCGGGCAGATTGAGTTCGGTGGGTTTGAGCCTGGAGTGACTGTCCGGCCGTGATCAGTCACAGTTGAAGCGCACAGGACGTCCTTCGCCAACAGTGTGGCGGGTGAGACGCAACAGGGAGCAGGCAGGCCAGGGGCGGTCGTGGATGAGCCTTGCCTTCTGGTAAGACATACGCGTAAGGAATACAATCACGGCATGGGAACGATTACGGCCAAGATCACCAGTAAAGGGCAGGTGACCCTCCCCCGCGAAATCCGTGAACGCCTCGGTGTGCAGGACGGCGACCGAGTCCGCTTCGAGGTGGAACACGGCACGGTCGTGCTGTACCCCCAACGCGACACGCCCAGCTTCGGCGGCATGATCGGCCTTGACCCTCTGCCCGCCGGCCAGGATGCCTGCCAGCGTGTAGACGATCTCAGGCACGACCCCGACGACACGGCCGCCCTGCGGTCTGCGCCAGCACACCCGAACGTGACCCTGCTGGATGACCATTGAGCAGCGTCTCCCTGGACACCAATGTCCTGCTGGCCCTCTGGAATGCCGAGGTCACAGCGTCCCGCCTGGCCGCGGCTCTTGATCGCCTGGCCCGCTCAGGCCGCCTGCTGGTGTGCGGGGCGGTGTACGCCGAACTGTACGGGATGCGTCCGGATCTGGACGCTCTGCTGCGCACGTACGGTGTGGTGGCGGACCCTGAGATGTCGCTCATGGCCTGGCAGCGGGCAGGTCAGGCTCATGCGGCGTACTCGGTGCGGCGCCGGGCTGCTGGGGGTGGAATGCTGCGTCGCATCCTGACGGACTTTCTGGTGGGCGCTCACGCGAGTGCGGGGGGGCATCAGTTGCTGACCTTGAACGTGCGGGATTACGGTGACTTTCCTGAGGTACCGCTGTTGACGGTCGCGCTGCCCGCTCCTGGGCCGGAGTCAAGCGCAGGAGGGTAAGGTCAGTCGGTCGCCGTGGGCTTCTTCTGCGGCCTGGGGGCTGCGGCCCACCGTGTGCCGTCATTCGCCCGGCGCGGTTTCAGAGGGGCGCCCCGGTTGTGCTCGCTCCCGCAGGTAGAGATAGAGCGGCAGGGCCAGCGATGCCCCAACGAGGCACGCGGCCAATACCGGCCACAGCACGCGGGTCACGCCGGCGCGGGGGGCATCGAGGCGGATAAAGACCAGGATTGTCACGACCGTGACCAGCACGTCCGCCCAGGCGAATGCGGAGATGCGACTGCGCCTGATCTCCTCGCCGATCAGGGCCAGGTCCAGGCCGTGTTCAGCCAACCACGGCAGAAAAGCAGCCAGGGGCAGCGCCGCGCCTACGACCGCGAGTGTCAGGTAAAGCACTTGTGGGGAAGTCACTCGCTCAGCTTAAGATCTGCAGCCAAGAACACGATGCAAAAGTGGATTGAGGGTGTCGCACGGCTGGGTACACGCTGTGACGGCTGGGGGCACATGATTCGCCGGCATACAAGCGCGTTCATGTATGTGAATGGCGCTGGGCCTCAAGCGGGCCTCTACCCGGATCTGGAGCGGGTGGCACCAGGGTTACCCTCACGGTCAGTTTTCACCCGGCGTTGACGGCATCTAGGTATACCAGCAGGCTCAGCAGAGTGGAATGTGCGCCTTATACGACCGGGCGACCGCCCAGCCCCTATCCCGGGAACAGGGATAACTTCGTCTCCTTCTGTTCAATGCAATTGCAACTGCCTGCTGATACAGCTGTGACCACCGGGCTGAGGGTTTGACACATTAGTTGCTGGATGGGCACAGAAGTTGCCCAGACCATCCCGTTTCACCTACACCCATCCCAGGCTGTTCGGCTTCAATCTAGAATTATGCTATTGACAAAATAAATGCTGTGACTTACGCTACTCTTGATCACAATTTAAGGAGGAGCGCCCATGACCTATCCTGCCGGACAACCTAGCTGGACTGACCTCGCCACACCCATGCCAGACCAGAGCAAAGCCTTCTACACGGCCCTGTTCGGCTGGGAATACGGAGAAAGCAGTGAGGAATACGGCCATTACGCAATGGCCTTCCAGGACGGAAAACTGGCGACGGGGCTGGCTCCGCTTCCACCCGGCGCAGAGATGCCGAGTGCCTGGACGGTCTACTTTGCCAGCGACGATATCGCTGCCGATGCAGAGCACGTCACGCGCTTAGGTGGCCAGGTCATCATGGGGCCGATGCAGATCGGTGACCAGGGTCATATGGGGGTGTTCAGCGATCCCACGGGCGCCACTTTCGGCCTGTGGCAGGCCGGCAACCATCAGGGTTTCGAAGCCCGGGAAGGCGACGGCAGCGTGGCCTGGGTGGAGGTCAACACCCGCGACTCGGCCCGCGCCCTGTCGTTTTACACTCAACTGTTCGGTGCCGAGAGCACGCCGATTGAAGGCGCGGATTACCACCAGCTCCGGCACGGCGAGCAGGGCTATGCCGGAGTGTCAGGGCATGGTGCGAACTGGGAAGCTGTTACGGAGCCCCACTGGGTGACCTACTTCTATGTGACCGACGTCGACCGGGCAGCGCAGGTGGCTCAGGATCAGGGCGGGAAGGTGCTGGTGGCGCCTTTCGATATGCCTTACGGGCGCATGGCTGTCCTGGCCGATCCTGCTGGCGCGACGTTCAGCGTCATGAACCCGAAGCCGGCAGACGACTAAGGCCGATATCCGGTTTATTGAGAGCGGCCACCATCCAAACTGCTTTCTGCTCTGAACTGGACGGGGTGGACGGTACTTCAGGAGCCTCGGGCACCTCCGGTCGGTGTCACTTTACGTCAGTCTCCGAAAGCGACCATCAGCGGGGTTTCCTGGCATCCAGAACGATGGAA
Organism: Deinococcus malanensis; assembly: GCF_014647655.1. Lineage (NCBI taxonomy): Bacteria > Thermotogati > Deinococcota > Deinococci > Deinococcales > Deinococcaceae > Deinococcus > Deinococcus malanensis. Next base: position 92,593 of record NZ_BMPP01000016.1, on the reverse strand, counting down.
ACACAGCCCACCTTGCCGTCACGGTTGCGGTGATCGAGCAGCAGCGAGCGGTAGATCGGCCCCGTCGTCACATCCCAACCGTGATAGTGGAAGCGGCCCCGCTCATCGCAGTATTCCAGCAAGTCCACCTCAAAGCCTGCCATCTCAAAGACTTGCCTGAAGCGGTGAGCGTCGTACACGATTTTGTGGTCCGCTGCCGGGTGGTCCGCCGGACCAGGCCCACCCACCTGCACGATCCGCTGGTACTCCTCGTCCGGGAAGTTCGCGTCGGGAACCGCGCAGCGCAGGAACCCACCTGGTTGGAGAAAGTTGAAGCACAGACGGGCAGCCTCCAGACCCTGCTCTGAAGTGAGGTGCTCCCAGACGTGCTCGCACAGGAAGGCGTCAGCGCGTCGGTCACCGAAGTACCGCTCGAAACTTGTACGGTCCGTCAGGTCGAGTTGTTCTCGCTGCGTGGGAGTCCAACCGTCCCAGGCCTGATTTCCTGCGCCAAGAATGACCTGGAGTGGTGCCATCACGGGTGCAGTATGCTGCCCGAAGCAGAGGCATCAGCAAGGAGAGCACCCATGAAACTTCTGCTTACTTCCGGCGGCATCACCAACCCGAGCATCCACGATGCGCTGGTCGGCCTGCTGACGAAACCGATCGCGGAGTCCACCGCCCTGTGTATCCCGACCGCGCAGTGGGGTCACCCGATGTGCGGACCAGGCTCGGTGCGGCACTTCATTACTGACCAGACTCCGGCGACCATGTGTGGCCTGGGATGGAAGTCGGTGGGCGTCCTCGAACTGACTGCGTTGCCGAGCATCAGCCAGGAGCGGTGGGTGCCGTGGGTCCGGGAGGCCGACGTCCTGCTGGTGGATGGGGGTGACGCGACGTACTTATGCCACTGGATGCGGGAATCCGGGCTGGCAGAGCTCCTGCCCTCGCTGCCCGAGACTGTCTGGGTGGGGCTGAGCGCTGGGAGCATGGTGATGACGCCGCAGATCGGTGAGTACTTTGTCGAATGGCCTTCTGCGCCAGACGACCGCGCCCTCGGGGTCGTTGACTTCTCGATCTTCCCGCATCTGGATCACGAAATGCTGCCGGGGAATACCATGTCCGCTGCGGAACGCTGGGCGGCCAGCATCAAGGGGCCTTGCTACGCGATCGACGACCGGACCGCCATCAAAGTGGTGGGTGACTCCGTCGAAGTCGTTTCTGAAGGGCACTGGAAACGGTTGACGCCCTAGCGTTTTTCGCTCGCCATTGTTTTGACGGCGGAGATCTGGGGGCTCCAACTGAAGAGGGAGTCTCGCCTGGGCATCCCATTGTTGTCTCCAGGAGGCGGTGTCTTCCCCTCCAACCTATTCTCGGCAGACTCTAGGATGACGCTGGCCGGAACCTGGTGATCTTGACGGTCACCTCTCCCGACCTCGTCTGAACCGACGTGTCCACACTGGCTGACCTACATTGGAGGAGTGCATCCATGACTGACCAGACCCCGTGGACGAGCAACATTTTCGCCATCACCCTGCTCACTGAGAACCTCGAGGAAGCCAAAGCCTTTTACCAGAGGGTTTTCGACCTTCCGATCTCATTTGAAGGTGACACCTCAGCCGTGTTCCAGTTCGGGAGCACCCTGATCAACATCCTCGCCATCAGTCAAGCCGAGGAACTGATCGCCCCGGCAACAGCCGCGCGCCCCCAGGATGGTGCCCGTGCCGTGTATACCCTTCGTGTCGAGAATGTGGACGCCAGATGCGCCGAGCTGACGGCCAAAGGCGTCAGGTTGCTGAACGGGCCGATGGACCGACCCTGTGGCATCCGCACCGCCAGTTTCCAGGACCCGATGGGAACCATCTGGGAGGTCGCCCAGGACCGATGAATCTGCTCGATACCCTGCTCGCCCATAACGAGGGCACCACGCGACGTCTGATTGAACAGAGTGCTGCGCTCTCCGATGAGCAGTTGGACCAGGAGTTTGATCTGGGTTTGCGTACGGTACGCCTTTCCCTGCATCACATCATCGAGAGTATGAAGTGGTGGACGGATCTGATGAACGGTCAACCGCAATGGTCGTTGGACCCCCTCCCTCACGACCCTGTTTCTCTTCCCAGTTTGCAATTTCGTCTGGCCACGGTGGCCGAGCAGTTTGCCCGAACTGCCCACGACGTGGAGGAACGTGGACGGTGGGACGATCACTAGCCTGCTCGGGCGGATCAGAGTTCCCGCCAGTATGGCACCACGTTGGTGCACGTCCTGACGCACGGTGCCCATCACCGGTCGCAGGTGATTCATATGCTGAAGCGACTGGGCGTTCAGGATGTGATCTGGCGGGCGAAAGTGCAACACAGTGGCGGGAGCGAACGAATTATGGGAATGCGGAGACGGTGCGGCAGATGCTGCTGTTGCTTGAGCAGAGGTGGGGCCGCAGCCTGAGTCCGGCGCTGGGGGCCCCCTGATTGATCACGCCTGAAGTGGATCGGCTGTTGGTGCAGGCGTTCGGTCAGTCGAGTCGGGAGAGGCGGCCGGTGTTGGAGTGCCTGGGTGAGTTGCTGCGGGACACGGCCGTGAAAGAGGTAGAGGTGATGTCTTCTTCACCGGCTGCGGAACCTGTGGGAAGGATGCCGGAAGCGGCAGAGGGTCGGGAGGAGCAACCGCTGGAGTTGATTGCAGTGAAGCTGCTTTTGTTCTCGGAGGAGGTGGAGGCCCGGGCCCGCGCGAGGGAGGAGCATCATTGGGAGGAGTCCCGTCGCTTGATGAAGGAGCAGCGGAATGAACTGCGGTCCGCGTGGACTGACCAAGTGGCCGGGTCGTTGCGTCGGGTCGAGCTTGCCCTGACGGCCAAGGTCGCTGGCGTAGAGAAGGAACTGGATGACTGGATTGACCGGTTGTCGCAGGGGAGGGAGCAGGAGCTGCAGCGCCTGGGGGAAATCCCGGGAGAGTTGCGGACGGTCCGGGAAGAGATGGCAGTCATCGCCGGACTGATGGAGCGGATGGAAGGCCAGGCCAACACTTCGGCGGAACTGCAGCGGGGCCTGACGTCCTTGACCCAGCAGCTGGCTCAACTGGAAGGACGGCTCAGCGGGGTGGTCAAGGACGTGAGTGCCTACTCTGCTCAGGCAGACACCCAGGGAAAGTCCGTGGTTTGGGAGGCCCGGCAGTTGAGGTCTCTGCTTCCGGAGGCGAAGGTGGTAGGTCTGGTGTGTGGCTTTGTACTGTTCGCACTTCTGGCGATGGTGATAGGTGAGCGGGTGCTGGAGCCACGAGTGCTTCTAGGCGTGATGTTCCTGGGGCTCGCAGGTCTCTTGATTCGGAGAGTGTGGAATGGGCGCACTGCCTGACATCCCTCCGCGGATGGTCAGACAACAGATGGGCCGGGCACTCCAGAAGTTGGGAGCCCAAACCAGGACCCACACACCCTGTAATCATTTCGAGGGCTTCCGCAGGTTCGAACCAGTGCCCGTGCCAGTGGTCGAACCCGATGGTGATGTGCTGGTCTTCCGTGGTTATCCACAGCTGGCACTCGTGGTCAGCGGGAGAGGCGAGGGTGACACTGAACGCTTCACCCTCGTCGTGCGCTTGAGCGTGCGCTCGCCACTCGGGATGCACCGCTAAGAGGTCCTGAGCGAACGCTCTGGAATGAGGATTGAGGACGTGGACGTCAACCGGCGACATGGCTCTACCTTGCCTCATCGCCCGGGCAGGCACACTCAGGGGAAGTCGGGTTACACGCCACGAACCCTGGCCGCGGGCAGCCCGGTCCCGGTCAGGACCCAGCATCCGAGCCCGAAGAAGGTCATGAGGTCCTCCAGGAGTGAGAACGGCACTCCTGCCATGTCAAGCGTGTGACCGGCCTGGTCGTGCAGGCTCACACCAATGCCCCGGTTTGCGTTCGTGACGACCACCACTGCCACATCCGGCACGACCGCCCGCACCTCCACCGTGAGGCGCCGCAACTCACGCTCTGTGATTCCCCGGTCCACGTCCGGCATCCGCACTGCGTTGAAAAGCGTCATGCTTCACCGTGCCGGGGCGCTGGGTGGGCGCACAAGCTCCCCTCCCCCCAACCCCGGCCAGCGAGGTACGGTATGAGGATGACCCGATATGGCGTAGATGGAGATAAGCCCCCACGATAGGAGGCACCATCATGACTGATCGCAGAATCCACACCGCCGAGTTCAAACGGGATGCCGTGCGACTGGCCCGAACCAGCGGCAACCTGGCCGGGACCGCCCGTGACCTGGGCCTGAATGCTTCCCTACTGCGCAAATGGATGAATGCCGAGCAGGAGAAGGGCAAGGCCGCTTTTCCTGGTCATGGGCAGCAGATCCTGACTCCAGAGCAGCAGGAGATCCGCAGGCTGCGCAAAGAAAACGAAATCCTCCGACAGGAGCGTGAAATCCTGAAAAAAGCCGCGGCCTTCTTCGCCAAAGAAACTACACGCTGAGGTATGAATTCATCCGAGATCATCGAACCCAGTACCGCCTGGATCGGCCTGAAAGAGTTGACCCATCGACCGACGTGTGAGTTCCGGCGGGGTGAGGCGCATGGCCATGGCCCTCAGGGCACGCAGGCCTGCTGCCTCCAGCTGCCCAGCCTGACCCAGCAGGCGCGACGCGGTCTGCACACGGTCAACCCTCCGGCGCCGAATTCGGCCATACCGTGCCAGAGCTGCAGGAAGGTCAGAGGACGCTGTGAGCTGCTCGCCCAGAACCCAGGCGTCTTCCAGGCTCATGGCCGCGCCCTGCCCCAGGTTGGGCGTCATGGCATGCGCGGCGTCGCCCAGTAAGGCCACCCGGCCGTGCACCCAGCAGGGCAGGCGAACCTCGTGGATATCCGTGCGGATTACTGGCGTGTCCGGCTTCAGTCGGGTCAGCAGCTCTGGCGCGGGATCAGCAAATTCCGCGCATCGCGCCCTGACCTCGCTGCTGGGGTCAGGCGTGCCTTCGCGTTGCCCTTCCTGCGCGTTAGCCGTAATGTACCCGTACGTCTGCCCACCCCCGATAGGCACGAATCCCAGCCGGCAGCCCCGGCTCCACATCTCCACGGCATGCCGGGATGCAGGAGCACTGACCACAAAGCGCCAGCTGGTGTAGCCGGCATAGCGTTTCGGAACGTCCCCAAACACGAGGCCGCGAACCGACGAGTGCAGCCCGTCTGCCCCAACCACCACGTCGAATCGGTGCCTGGAGCCGTCACTGAACGTGACATCCACTCCCTGGTGGTCCTGACGAAGAGCCTGCACGGTCGTGCCGAACCGCACTTGTTCTCCGAGACCCTGTCCAAGGACGTCCTGCAATGCCGCGCGGTGCAGGGCAACCGCCCCACCATAAGCCTGATACGACATGGTCTGCAGGGGGCGTCCACGCGCGTCTGTCAGTTGGACCGACGCCAGAGTCTGGCCGGCCTGCGCGGTCACTTCCCGCAGCCCCACCCGGTCCAGAACCCTCAGGGCGTTGACGCTGAGAATCAGTCCCGCGCCCACCGGCCGCCAGGACGCTACCTTCTCGATCACCTGAACCTCGGCCCCGGCGCGTTTCAACACCTGAGCCAGAGTCAGGCCGCCTATTCCGGCACCAACAATCAGGACCGAGGGGGTCATGGCTCACCGCCCTGGTCAGATAAGCAGGCCCGCAGCGCCCGGCCCTGCAGGTGCAGCAGCGCGTCGAGCTGGCGCCGCGTGTCGGCCAGTGTGGCCCCTCCCGCCAGCCAGCCGACAAGGCACGCCTGGTACAGCGAGAAGATAGCCACGGCCGCCGTGTGCGGGTCCAGGTCGGCTGCAATTTCTCCCGCCGTCTGCCGGCCCAGCAGCAGTTCGGTCAGGCGCTGCACGAATGTCTCGCCCTGCTGCATCTCGCGCTCGCGCCAGGGGCTCTGATGAAACAGCACCAGCTGGAGGAAATCACTGGCCAGCACCTGATGCCCCTCGTAAAAGTCGAAAAAGGGATCAAACAGGCGGGGAAGCACCTGAGCGAGCGGACCACTGGTCCGGCGCGGGTCCAGGGCCTGCTCAATCGTCTGGCCGATCACGTCATGAAACACCATCAGCAGCAGGTCGGCTTTGTCGGTCGCGTACCGGAAGATGGTCCCTGTGGCCACATCGGCTTCGGTGGCAATCTGGCGGATGGTGGTGGACCCGTAGCCCTGCTCGGTGAACAGGGTGAGCGCGGCGGCTCGAATCCGCTGCAGTTTGTCCTGCTTGTGGCGTTCACGGCGGCTGGGTGCGGTCAGCCTGGGTGGGCGGGTCATCATGCTTTCCTGGACTGGTTGGGGGCGGCCCAGGACGGGTTTTCGGACGCGAGCAGGAGCAGTGCGGGGAGGAGGTTGATCCAGAATCCGCTAAGTGGGACCAGCGTGACCTGAACGACTGTGAGGACCAGCAGCGCCATTCCGGTGCCCCTGGGCAGCGGCTGACCTGCTCGGGACGCGACGGTGACCCAGACCCCCCACAGCAGCTGTGGGCCGGCGAAACTGCCGAGTGAGCTCCAGAAGGCGGCTTGACGGTCCAGGTGGAGGGGGTGCCAGGGCACCCCGGTCACTCCGGGGAGTTGCTCCGGGGCCATCAGGGCCAGGTGAGGAATGATGCTGGCGAGGGCCAGCAGCAGGTGGCCCACGGCCACGAAGATCAACAGGCGTCCTGCCCATAGTTGCATATCCCACTCCTTTTGAACTTGCTCAAACTTGAACATGTTCACTCTTGCAGAAGTGCTGCCTCATCGACAGGAGGAATGTCCTGACGCGATGCTCGCACCAGCTCACTTTGCGGGTGTGGTGAAGCCCATGGAGTTAACCCTGACTGCTCCACACAGCAGCTCAATCGGGGGCGCTTCTGAAGCTTCATGGCAAATCCAACAGACTCATCCCAATCTCCGCGGGAGGCACAGGATGGGCACAGTTCACGTTCCACATCGACGCGCGTCACTGCTTCCTCACCCATGGTTGCCTGGAAGGTCCGAACTCCATTCCTGTCGTCTTGCTTGGCCCGGTACATCGCGATATCAGCGTGCTTCTGCAGGGTGGTGACGTCCCGGCCATCTTGCGGTGCCACCGCCACCCCGATCGAGCCGGTGACGTGCAGGGTATGCCCGCCGACCTAAACGGGCTGCGCGAGCTGGGCGTGGATCATCTGCGCGACGCGCTGTGCGTCCCGGGCGTTGCGAAGGTCCCGGAGGATGATCGTGAATTCGTCACCGCCCATGCGGGCCACGAGGTCGCCGGAGCGAACCGTCTGGTTGAGCGTCCGGGCCACTTCCTTGTGCAGTTCGTCGCTAACATCATGACCCAGGGTGTCGTTGATCTGCTTGAAGCGGTCGAGGTTGATGAACAGGATGCCGAACGATGCGTTTTCGCCCGCCTGGAGTGCGCGCTCGACCTCCGCCTGGAAATGCGCCCGGTTAGACAGCCCGGTCAGGGCGTCATGGGTCGCCCGGAACCGCCGCTCATCAGGACATGGTGCTGATCAGGCCGGTTGGAGGATGCAGCGCCTCATGGTTCCATGGCATGACGTCACCTTCAGTGCGTTGAGGTGCTTGCTGCCGTACCTCACGCCCTCCTCCTGGTCAGTCTCTTGTAGTGGAGTGAACCCCTGATGGCGGACCAGTGGGCAAGTCACATCTGGGTGGCAGTGTACCGGGCAGCGAACTCAGCCGGTGGGACATAGCCGAGACTGGAATGCAGTCTGCGGGTGTTGTACAGGTCCGCAATGAACGAATCAATGTGCTGCCGGGCATCGTCCAGATCAGCATATTCCTGCAGGTTGACCTCCTCAGTTTTCAGAGTCTTGTAGAAGCTTTCCATCCTGGCGTTATCGTACGGATTGCCCTTTCTGGACATGCTCGGTGTGATCCCAACGGCGCGAAGCCGGTTCACATAGACCCGGCTGGCGTATTGCACTCCCTGATCGGAATGATGCAGGAGTCCCGGCGCCGGACAACGCGCGCTCAGCGCGTTGTTTAACGCAGCGAGCGGGAGTTCAGCATCCAGGAATTTCGACAGGGACCAGCCCACCACCTCACGGGTAAAGCTGTCCAGCACACACGCAAGGTACACGAAGCCCTGCTGCACTCGCACGTAGGTGGGGTCCGCCTGCCACACCTGATCGGGCCGGACGGGTGTGACCTGGGGCAGCAGGTTGGGAAAGCGCGTCTCACGGTGTGTGGAATCGGTGGTCGCCCGATACCGGCGCTCCCTGCGGCACAGCAACTTGCGTTCCCGCATGACCCGCAAGACGCGTTTGTGGTTCACGGGGCGACCTCGCCGGGCGAGTTTTGGCTGGGTCCGGTGCAGAATTACACGAACGGTCAGGCGTTTATCACTGCGTACCAGAAGGCGTTCGGAACGGCTCCTGCAGTGCGGGCTGCGTTCACCTGCGACGCCATGAACGCCATGCTTAATGCGCTCGCAGTGGCAGCACGAAGTGCTGGCAAAACACCCACACGGGCACAGGTGGACGTCGCACTGAACTCGGTCAACATCTCGACCTCACGGGGCGTGACGGGCCCAATCTCCTTCAGAGCCACTGGGGAACGGCGTTCCTCGCCCATGTTCATTGTGGAGATCGATTCACGGACGCTGCAACCCAAAGTCATCTCCGGCCGCCGGCACACCACCTCTAAGTAACCCACCCGCGCGGATACCTGAAAGTTGGTGTGTTGCAAAAGGCCCCTGCCAGACCCAATGGACCACTATTGATTACGGCATAGGTTGGTCTGGATCAGCTTTCGTGGGAGATCCACGTACCGAACACGTTGCCACGCTCCGGCCAGCTTCTCCTTCAAGTCCTCTATCGAACGAGCACAGAAATTCCCCAAAACATTGCGCTTGATGTACGCCCATACTAACTCAATCGGGTTGAGCTCGGGAGCATACGGCGGCAAATACTCCAGGGACAGGCGTTCGTGCACAGCGACGAACGCCTGTACTGCTTTGGCTCTGTGGATGCCGGCGTTGTCCAGGACCACCACGACTTCTCCCTCCATATGGCGTAAGAGGTGCTGGAAAAACCTGATCACATCTCCGCTGCGGATGGATCCTTTCTTGGTGTTCTGGAAGAACTGACCCTCTGTGGTGATCGCACCAATGGTGGAGAGCTTCTCCCAGTTGGCCGGCAGTGTGACCAGGGGCGTGACGCCCCTGGTGGACCAGGTCCGCTTGCGGACCCCTTTCATGGCAAACCCCACCTCATCGAGGTATACCAGGGTGGCACCCTCAGCAACCTTTTTTTTCCAACTCCGGCACCACCTGTTCTTTCCAGCTGGCGATCCGCAGTTCGTTCCGTTCTGCTGCCCGTCCATCCGGCATCTGTGGCGTAAAGCCCAGCTGACGCAGCACTTTGCGCACGTGATCGTGGTGGTACCAGACATCGAAGTGCCGACCGATCAGCTCCACGACGCGCCGAGTGGTCCAGGTTTCGTCCCGAAACCCATGATGCTTGGCACCCTCCCGCAGGAGGGTGCGCAGGTGTTCGTGCTGGACTGAGGTCAGCCGTGCGCTCGGACCTGGCGCAACCGTGGCCTGCAGTGTGCCCTTTTTCTTGAGGCGGGCATTCCATGTGGTGACCGTAACCACGGAGACACCAAAGTATTCAGCGATTTCGCGGTGCGTATGGGTGCCTTGTTGAAGCCATTCAGCGGCCGCCAGCCGTCGTGCTTCCAGTTGCGCACGGGAATACTGGTTGGGTTGCCATTCCATCAGGAATCTAAAATATCAAGACAGAGCCGTGCCGTAATCAATAAATTAGCGTCCAGAGTGATCTTGTTTTCGGGAGTACTCGCTGCCCTGCCGCTTCAGGCCATCAATACTGGTATTGATCTGAGCAGGATGGATCGTAAACCCAGAAGCTGCGCTTGCAAACCGGGACGCTGCTTGGGCGGCCAGCCTGCTGAAAGGCAGGACCGCGTGAACTTGTCAGCCAATGCATGCCAGTCGCGGTGTACGATCTCTCGAAGCAGCCATGAGTGACCTGACATCTGTCCACCTCCGTGATCAGTCGCATGGCCGTTTCGCGGTCATGCCGCCTCAGGTCCGGGTTCACCCCTGGGGGGCCCCACGGTTGCCCGTGTCGGCCACTCACCGTCAGGCGTGGCTGCTCGGCACCCTGGTGACCTTTACGTTCAGCGCCGCGCACGCGGCTGTCCCACAACCCGTCCACTCCGCCCCCGCAGCGCTGACAGCCAGCCGTGTGCGCGTCACAACCACGACCTATACCGTGAAAACCGGGGACACGCTCGCCATTCTCGCGCAGAGGTTCAACACCACCGTGCGGGAACTCATCACCATGAACAACCTTACGGGCACCGTTATCTACGTCACGCAGCGCCTCATTGTGCCCGCCACCGGCAGTGTCACGCCCGTGAAACCAGCCCCTCCGGCAGGGGTCGCCCGAACCATAGTGCTGCTCCAGTCATCCCTGCCCCCGTGGCCGCGTCGGCAGACAGTCCGTGCGGGCCGGTGCAGTGCCTGCTGCTGAGTTCGGCCGATGGCGTCCGCACGTTCAGCGTTGGCGGCCGTCCGGACCTCACCCTGGAGTACCGCACAGCCGCCAAGGGTATTCCGGCGTCCCTGAAAGTCACCTGGAAACGCGACGCGCTCGTTCCGGCGGACGTGGCGATCGTGCCTGAACTCATGCGTACTCTTTTGGGCGATTCGGGAGTGAACGCCTTGGGTGAGGGTGCGTGGCGGGTGCCGACGTGGCTGCTCAGTGAGTGTGGTCGTGGTCCTGCAAAGACCAGTGCCCGGTACCGTCTCGGAATTGACCCCAACCCGAGTGTTCTGTGCGCCCGGGGGAGGCGTGCGGGCGTGGATATCGTGAGTCTCGTCATCAGCCGCTAGACGGCGCTGCACCACGGTTCAGGGCCCCACCGGGTTCTGTCATCCTGCGGCCACTACGCCTTTTTTCCCGTGAACTCACACTTGATCAACCTTCGACAGATTTGTCTCCAGTACGGTGTCCTGGTGAAGCGCCTGAGTCAGGGTTGTGTGCGTCCTTTTGTGGGTGCAGACTGGGGTGCATGAGCCAGACGAAGGGGTGGGGCGTTTTGATCGGCGGTGCGCTGATTGGCCTGGGGCTTAGCCTGCCCGAGGAGATGCTCGGGCTTTCTGCCCTGTGTGCTCGTTTGATTGGCTTAGGCGTGCTGGGCTGGATCCGTTCAGAACAGCCATAAGCTGCTCCATCGTGATAGGGAGTTATCCGGCAGAGGAAGCGTTGAAGAAGGCCTACGGTGTGGCGCTGGCGAAGTGGACAGGCACCGAGCCCCGAAACTGCGCGCGATCTTGTCTTCCATGTGGTTGATCTTCCCGAGGTTCTTCCACGCCAGGTCGCGCCAGGCGTTCGTTACCTGAATCCGGAAGTCCCGCACGTGGTCTGGCCGTCGTACGCTGGCGTGGGGTGAAGCGCGCACAGAGTAGAAACCCGTTACCTGATACACCTTGCCAGAGACAGAACACTCGAGTGGCTCAACGATTATCCCTAAAACACCGACTGTAACTGCAAGGTCATTTCACTCACCACGGCATCGGTCGCAAAGGCTGTACAGGCATACAATCCTGCCTCAGCCAAGGGAGAAACTTCGAAGCGGGCCGACTCCCCAGCCCAACAGAAGTCTGACGCCGTCATATTGGCCGATGCCACACGGTAGGGCGCACCATGCATTCGCTCCGCCACCAGTCCAAGCTGCCCCATCAACACAGCGACCGGCATGGCCGGGTAATGGTCGAAATGTCCCGCGCAAGCTTCTTCTGGAACAACTTCCAGAGTCAATGTGCAAGTCTCACCCTTCCTGCAGAACTTGCCAGGTGGTGGGTCTGGCATCCGCTCGCGTGCCAATCCCGCGAAGGCTGGTGAATACTTGGAACGAAACAGCCGTTTGAAAGCAGCCTCGCTCAGGATGGTGTAGGTCACGCGCAGATGTGCCATAGGCTTCCTTCCTGCCGAGACTGTAATTTCTGCCGCAACCTGCCTTTTCCCTTGTTCAACGACGCTCGCCATAAATGAGATGACCGAACCGTAAGGTGCAGCATTCGCAAAACCTGTGTAAATAGCGTCTTGAGCGAGGTAATACTGACGGTCGTTACTGCCAAGAGCGAGTGCTGCAGCACACAGTCCGCATATCGCCGCGTGCCGGCTGATCTCGGCAGCCTGCATGGGACCCACCTCATTCGAGATGGGCCGCTCAGCGACGGCGGTCGCGAAAAAGGACATTCCATCGCTCTGGAGGTCCCTGAGGGCAAAATATGGCGGCCGAACACAGATCCGGCGCAGGAGAGTGTTGACCTCCAGTGGGACGGGGGCTGCAGTCGCAGAATGATGAACCTGATCGAGCATCTGACCTCCCACTCTGAACGTTTCAGAGTCCGGTGCATGTTATTGAATAAATTGCACGATGTCGGCCCATTCCGACGAACGAAGGACTCGTTTAATCAAGGGGCGTGGGGCTGCTTCCTGGTGGAAACAAGGTTGAGGCCAGGACGGTTTCGAGGGCAGCGTCCGCTGCCACCGGGGGGCAGAGAAAGTAGCCCTGTCCAAGATCGCACCCGAGGTCCCGGAGCATATCGAGTTGCTTCTGGGTCTCAATGCCCTCAGCCACCACCTGCAGGCTCAGGGTACTGGCAATGCCAATGACCGCCTCGATCAACGCCAGTGCAAATTGAGGGGCCCGGCGAGGCGTGCTTAGGTCATGAATAAAGGTTTGATCGATCTTGATGCAGTTGATGGGCAGATCGCGCAGGTAGGCGAGCGAGGAGTAACCTGTCCCGAAATCATCAATCGCAATCCTGACCCCGAGACGCTGCAATTCGTGTAATGACGCCTTGACGACTTCCAGGCGGCGCATGACAGCGCTTTCCGTGAGTTCGATTTCCAGAGCTGAGGCGGGCAGTCGGGCATCTCCCAGTGCCTGACGCACCTGATTCACAAAGTTGACCTGCGTGAACTGCAAGGGGGAAACATTGACTGACACCGTGACTGCCAGGCCTGTCCTGTCAATCCACTCCCGGGCCTGTTGACAAGCTGCCCGCAAAGCCCATTCACCCAGCGGAATAATCTGTCCGTTTGTTTCTGCGATGGGGATAAATTCAGCCGCTGAGACTGGGCCTAATGTTGGATGTGTCCAGCGCAGAAGCGTCTCCAGTTTCCGTACGACGCCATCATCTAGAGAACAGATTGGCTGGTACACCAGGTGGAACTGCTGACAGGTCAGGGCCTGGGTCAGGGCATGCTCAATCTGTTTGAGGCGTTCAATGGCAGAATCGGTGGCCAGCTCGAACCGTCTGATCCCATTCTTGCCGAAGGTTTTCACGGTGTACATGGCACTGTCCGCGTGCTGGATCAGCTGCTGGCTATCGCTCCCGTCGTCAGGATAAACACTCATTCCAATGCTCGCCGTGAGGTGCACGATGTGACCTTCAGCGACGATGGGGCGCGCCAGGTCTGTCAGCAGCGTCTGGGCGATCTGGGAGGCCTTTGTGGGGTCATCAAACACGAGGACTACGAATTCGTCGCCACTCAGCCGGCCTGCGAAGTAGTGTTGGTCCTCAAGCTTTTGCAGCCGTCTTGACGTTTCTTGTAAGGCCCGGTCGCCAATGACATGTCCGAGGGTGTCATTGATCAACTTAAATCCGTCCAGATCTATAAACAGGAGGGCGAATGTCCGCTGTTCTGAAATTGCTGTGTTCATAACTTCGTGCAGTCGCTGACGGTTGGGGAGGCCTGTCAGGAGATCCGTGTCCAGCAACTCCCGCACGGTTTCGTAGGCAGAGATGGAACGGACGTATTTTTCCTTGAATCCGATAAAAGCACTCGTGACAATAAAAAGCACGCCGTTTGCCAGATTGAGCTGGAGCAGTGCGTAAACGGTTCCCTGCGATGGCTGCGAACCAATGACTTGAAGGAGGTACATGACACTGACCAGCAGGAAGAGTGAGAAAAAGATGGTCGAGGCGTTGCGGGCGCCTCGAAGATTGGGGATGAAGAATGAAAGGATTTGTAGAGCCGGAATCCAGAAGAAGGTCTCGGTCATTTCCAGCTGAACTTGGTACGACTGGGGAATAAAGAAAAGAATAAAAACGAGTTTGCTCAGAAAAAGACTGCTCATCGCAAAAACCAGTGCAGTCACCACAGCATTCACTCGTGCTGGGCGTTTCCAGAGGACCAATGAAAGGGTGAGTAAAAGACTGAAGGCCACTGGGTAGCCAATCTGATCGAAAGGGGTGGCCTGACCACTGGGACCATCGAATTGGATGCCAATGAAAAAGGCGAGTGCCGCAGCCGGAAGAGCAAACAACAGGGGACGCCGCCATTCGATCTCCATGTGCGACTTCCGTTCCACTTCTGTCAGGAGTTGAGGCATCTCTACGTTCCAGGCTAGCGGACTACCTGTGGAGTGTGCACCTGCCTTTCGCAACTCCATCTCAGAGAAGGGTTATTGCCACGCAAGCGCGTTCAAGACATTACGCGCAGAGCCGAACAGGTAATACTCGCTGTCCGTCAGCGGGTTGATGTGCTAACAAGAAAGGCGGCCCTTGGGTCGCCTTTCTTGTTGGGTTTGCGCGGCTCAGCTGGTCAATCAGTGTGTGAGTCGGCCGTACTGGTTGGACAGGACGCGTAAAGCGACGCCCACGGTGGCGAGCATGGTGGCGGTGGTGAGGCCGCCCCCCAGACCGAGGAACGCGGCGCTGTGCAGGGCGTGATACGCCGCCTGCAGGGGCTCATTGCGGGCCGCGCACAGCTGCGCGTACACCCCTGCGCCCAATCCGTGGACGTCCGCGCTGCCCTGCCCGGCCATCAGGGCGATGTCCTGCGCGTTGCGTTCGATCTGGGTGGCGAACGCGAGGATCATCTCCCGGGTGGGATGTTCCCCGGCGAGGGTAGGGGAAAACTCGATGGCCGCGATCATCTGCAGGGACAGGGCGATGCAGGTGTCGAAGGTCTGCTGGTTGTGCGTGGAGTCCAGCCTGGCGCTGGCGGCGGCGGTCATGCCTCCAGCGTGAGGGGGCGGACCCTGGCACGTCAAGGCAACCGGGTGGCCCCCCGCAACTCATGAAGAAGGCCGGCGAAGCCTACCAGAACGCCAAGGGATTCATGAGGAGAAATGTGCCTCCAGGAAGCCTGGGCGCGTGAGAAGCTGAACGGATGAAGACGGATTGGCTAGAGCGGGCCTTCGCGGTCCTGGTGGTGGCGTGTGCCGTCGGGATTGGGGTCATGATCGTGCTCGCGTTGGGGTGAAGCAGGGTCGGGTACGCTCTTGGGGTGATGTTTCAGCCTGGCCGTCCCCTTCCCACCGACTCTCAGACCACGCAGGAGCGCACGCTGTACCACCAGGCGCGGGGGAGTGGCGCGGTGGCGACCATGACGCGGGAAGGCGGCACGTGGCAGTGGCGGGAGCTGCACGGGAATGCCCCGGACGGGTCCGGGTCCGGCGGGTGGAATGACCTGCAGAAGTGGTTGAACCAGCAGGCCGAACGGGAGACCCGAAGCACTGGGTGACTCCGTGGCGCGCAGGACGTGTTCTGCCTGCCAGGCGCACGTGAGTGATGCGGCTCAGGCCATGGCTGGTTCACCGCGAGCAGGAACGCTTGAGCCAGTCGTTCTCAGGTGACCGATCAGGACGCGCGGGAACTCGGGCACTTCCGCGGCATCAGCATCGAACGCACTGATCGAGCACCTGCCGTCGTCATCCGTCAGGAACAGGTCCCCATCCTGGAGATGCCCGAAATCGCGGAAGTACAACGTGTCGCCCGGGTGAGCGTCGATCATACTCATGGCATCGGTGGGTCGGACGACGAGGGCCGTGTCTCCAAACCACACAGGCGTCAGGAGGGCCGGGCCGGCGTTCAGGTCATCGGGCCCTGCGGTGGAGGTCCAGCGGGCGCTCAACGGAAGGTTGACCGGGACAGACACTTCATTCTGTTTAGGGCGCCGTT
This sequence comes from Deinococcus malanensis, assembly GCF_014647655.1. Lineage (NCBI taxonomy): Bacteria > Thermotogati > Deinococcota > Deinococci > Deinococcales > Deinococcaceae > Deinococcus > Deinococcus malanensis. Next base: position 76,690 of record NZ_BMPP01000016.1, on the reverse strand, counting down.
GCCGGAGGACGTCGGTATGGACCAGGTAGTGATTTCTGGCATCGGGAATGAGACCAAGACTGGTGAGGTGCGTGATGATGCCAGGCAGCGGTGACCGCGGATGCATCGGAATGCCTGCCGCTTCACCGATCTCCTAGAGGTAACCATTCCGGCCGAGGGCGTAGCACAACCCGGCGATGACGAACATCAGCCTGCGCTGCGGTTGCGGTATTTCAGGCCAGATTTCACTGAGGCGTGGGAAGAGCGACAACGTCATCTGCCTGGAGTGTAACGTGCGCTGGGGAAGTATTCGTGCGAGGTTGGGGGCACACTCGCGCATGCGCGTGACAGCAACGGAAACGTAAGCGTGCGCGATTGTGGCCTCTGGTCGTGACCTTGGCCGAAGCCTTGAGCCCCCCTTCATAACGGGATCTCCCGCCGTGCTCCGGAAGTTCTGTTGCTCTCCATCAGCACTGCCCTGATTCATCAGGCTGACTGCTGATGTCATGCAAGAGTCTTGTGACTTCTCTAAGTACACCATGAGTTTATGTTTAAAAGCCTGAAGAATCCCACCGTTCGTGGTGGACTTGGCCTCGCCCTGAGCGCCGCGCTGCTGGCTGGATCGGCCGACGCTGCCACCCTCAAGATTGCGACCATGAGCCCCCTGACGGGTGACCTGAGCGCCATCGGTCTGGAGATCAAACGCGCCACCGAACTCGCCATCAAGGACCAGGCCCCCGCCTTCCGCGCCCTCGGCCACACGGTTGTCCTGACTTCTTTCGACGACAAAGGCGCTCCCGTCACGGCCGCCCTGGAAATCAAGCGTGTCATCGCCGACCGCGGCATCCTCGGCGTGGTTGGGGCGTACAACTCCGCCGTCTCCAACGTGATCGGCGAGGCTACCGCTGCTTCAAAACTCACCGTCATCTCCCCGGCGAGCAGCAACGACGCCCTGACTACTCAAGGTTGGCTCCACTTCAACCGCCTCGTGCCGCCCGACCGCTCACACGCCGTCGCAGCCCTGAACTACATGACGGCCGAACTGAAAGTCAAAACCGCGTTCGTGGTGTCGGACAACACCGGGTACGGCAACGGCCTGACCAAAACCATCATGGCGGAGATGAAAAAACGCGGCGTTGAAGTCGTGGAGTACGTGGGCGTCTCCACTGACGAGGAAGCCGCCGCGACCGTCAAGAAGATCAAGGCCGCTGGTATGGACCTGGTGTACTGCGGATGTTACGAGAACGTCCTCGCTCCAGTGCTCAAGGGCATGCGCGCCGAAGGCATCAAGGCCTCGTTCATGGGGGCGGGCACGCTGGACTCCCCGAGCTTCGTCAAGCGCGTGGGTGTGGATGCCGAAGGCGCGGTGTTCACCACAGGGTTCGGTCCGATCACGTCGTTCACGAGTGCAGCCGGGTTCATCGAGAAGTACAAAGCGGCGTACGGTGCCGTGCCGAGCGGCATGGCGGGGTACGCGTATGACGCGGCCACCACCCTCCTGATGGGTATTCGCACAGCAGGCGGTAAAAACGTGCCTACCCGCATAGCGGTCGCAGCGGCGGTACGCAAGACGAACCTGCCCGCGTGCTTCAGCGGAACGGCGAACAACTGCACGACCGTGTCGGGGGCCATCGGCTTTGCGAATGACGGTGACCGTGACCGCTCGCGCCTGCTGGTGATGAAGTTCAGCCCACTGCTGCAAGCGCAGATCGAGAAGAGCTACACCATCAACGCCAAGTAAGCCGAGGATGACCGTGATGCTGCCGGATGAATCGGTAGAAGAGCAGAGCGTGGCGTCCCTCCCACGTGAGGCGCTGGCCGGCGACCGAGTGGCCGTGCGGGTGGAGAAGGGGAACCTGCTGGGCACGTGGCTGCTCCCGCGGGTGGGTGGACTCCAGGCTTGATGCCTGGGCGTCCGCCCACGGGGGCTGTAGTGCAGGTGATCTCCCCGGTTACAGGTGCGACCGGACCGCTTTCTGAATGGCGTCCACGGTGTTCGTGGTGTGCGGGTTGAGGTGCAGCACGGTCACGATCAGCTTGTTCTGGTAGTTGTCCCTCTCGACCACTGGAGGTGCACGGCGGTCACGGCCGTAGGACTTCGTGGACAGGACCACGGCGAGAACCGGGTGCGCGGATCGCTGAGTGACGATCACGTAGTCGAAGGTCTTACTGGTGTAGCGTTCCAGGGTGCCTTTGGAGCCAGGTTGGGTGAGGGTCAGCGCGACGCAGTTCTCCAGGAGCATGTGGGGCCGGACCTCGTACGGGAGGCCCTGGAGGGCCGTGCGGAGGTTGCTTTCGAACTGGTCGCTGATGCGTGCACCGCGAGGGTGAGGCAGCCCGTCCACCGGGGAAGGGGTCTGATCCGGCTGCGGGGAGCGTGGGCGCTGGCGACGAAACATGACCACCTCGCAGCGTACCAGTGTTGCTTTCCTGTTGTGGTGAACATGTAGAGGTGGGCAGGAAGAAAGCCCTGCAGCGGGGCAGGGCTGGGAACCGCCTTCACTCGGGCGGGTTGAAATTGTTGATGCCTGAGCATACGCCAGGCGTCCTGACACGAGTGTCACGCACGAGCAGCCCCAGGCGGGCCAGAGCCCTGGAGTCAGGGCAACGCTGAAGCCGACCGCACGCCGCCCTCGCGCACTTGAAGTTCGTTAATCCTGCGTTCTGAAGAGAATTCCAACAGGTTTCGTAGGCAGAATGGAAGCAAGCGAACCCCACCTTTCCGTCTTTCCTGACCCCCTTTTTCGGGTTTGGAAGCGAGGAAGTACACCACGTTCGCCCCAGGAGGTCAGTCATGGTCAGTACTTCCCCACGTCCACACTCCTTCACCCCCTCCCCGGAATTGCTCCGCGACTGGCACGCGGGTCGCGCCACCCGGGAGCAGGTGATCGCCGCCCTGATGGAACTCGGTGCGGGTTCCGCGGTCCGCGACGTCCTGCAGACGATGGTGGCCTCACCTTCAGGCCCTTGCACGGGGCAGGCCGGACCTACCGGAACGGATGACTGACGACAGGAACTGCTGTCCTGTAAAGCTCGCGCGTGGCACGCTCCTGAGGCGGCTGGCCTGCTGGTGGGTCCGACGGCACTCCTGCTGACGGATGGGGTCCGGGCCGTCATTCTGGATGACGCCGGGACGCGGTGCCTGCCTTCCGGGGTGGCACTCTCCCTACTGTTGCTCGCGCAGACCATCGTGATGGCCGATGACGCACTCGACGCGCAGGAGATCGAAGGTATGCGGCGCTGCCGGGTCCAGGCGAGTTCGAGTTCCCTGTCCGAAATCACGCCCATTCACTGACACGAGGCGCGAAAGCCCCACGTCAGACTCAGGACCTGAAGGCCGGGCAACGACAAAAAAAGCCCACGGAACTGCGTGTCCGTGGGCTTATCGGTGCCTGAGGGTCAGGCTGTGATTGCGGGGTCGGCGTCATGGGTCTGGGCGGCCGGGCCGCCGCGCATCAGTTCGAGCACCCGCGCGCGGATCTCCTCGAGCAGGTCAGGCCGCTCACTCAGGAAGGCCACGGCTTTTTCCTTGCCCTGCCCGATGCGCTCATCGTTGTAGGAGTAGAAGCTCCCCGCTTTCTTGATGACTTCGAAGGTCGTGGCGAGCGTGACCAGATCGTCCATGGCATCGAACCCGTGACCGTACCGGAGGGTCAGTTCGACTTCCTTGAAGGGTGGGGCAATCTTGTTCTTGACCGTCTTGATCTTCACCGTGTGCGATACAGCGACGTTGTTTTCCATATTCGATTTGCCACCCACCTTGCGCACGTCGATGCGGACTGAAGCGTAGAACTTCAGGGCCTTGCCGCCACATTCGGGTTGTTCGTGAGGGCATTGAGGTGTCCCTCGTTGAGGCTGCCCGCGAAGCCGTTAACGATGCTGTAGACGAACTTGGGGGTCACGCCAGCAGCCTGGGCAAGCCCGCTCATCCGTCACGTCCTGACCAACCCCCGCCATTACCCCGTGCCCATCCCCAGCGTCCGGCTGACCCCGCAGGACGCACGTCACGCCGCCTGAAGGATCACCCCCGCCCGTGCCTCAGCGCACCCGTTCACCTGCGCGCGCACCTCCTCGCCACCGCGCGCCACGCGTTACGGCATGCGTGCCCGGGTCGAGCTCAGGGTGTTGGGCCTGTGGAATGAAGGCGCCTGTCAGGAACGTACGCGTGGTGTTCCATGTCAGCCAGAAGCCGTCAAGAAAACGCAGGCGGTGAACCCACAGGCCCTGCGACTTCAGCCACGTGGCGGGCCACGGCCAGCAACCGCGCTTCCCCCCACCGTCGCCCGACAAGTTGCACGCCAATCGGAAGTCCCTGGGCCGTGAGCGTCACCGGCACGACCACCACCGGGTGCCCGGTCAAATTAAAGGGCATGCAGTGCGCCAGCGCGGTGCTCCAATACGGATACTCCTCCCCGTCCATAACCACAGGCGTTCCCGGCGTCCGGTGGGTCCAGGCGGGCGTGCCCACCACGGGGCACATCAGCACGTCAACGTCAGCGAAGAAGGTCTCCAGCTGCGCGATCAGCCGGTCCCGCCGGTCGAGCAGGCTGATGTACTCGCGCATGGTGACCTCGCGCTCGCCCGACTGGGGCTGCGCAGAACGCGGCACTTCCGCGTTAAAGAGTGCCATTCCCACTTCATTGGCTTCGGTGACGCTCCAGGTGAGTGGCCCCTCGTGACGTACCATCATCTGTTTGCTCAGCCTGGCCGCCACGTCCGCGATCGCTGTGGTCGTGGCCTCGTCCGTGGGCAACCCGAGGTCCTCGGACCAGGTCAGACGAATCTGTCGCCTGTCCACGTCCGGGAGAGGTTCGATGGGTACGGGAGGAACTTCCCACTGCCGACCGTCCGGGCCAGCCAGAACAGAAAGGGCCAGGGCCAGATCGTCCACACTGCGCGCCAGGGGCCCCAGGGTGGCTAGATGACGCAAGCCTCTGGGCATGCCGGGAAGTTCGGGGATATGGCCCGTGGTGGGAATGCGGTGTTCGGTGGGCTTCAGGGCGAAAATGCCACAGAAGTGAGCCGGAATGCGCACGGAACCGCCAGCATCACTGCCCAGGCCGAGAGGACTGAGCCCGGCGGCAACCGCGGCCGCCTCACCACCGGAGGAACCACCTGGCGAGTGTCGGGCATCCCAGGGGTTATTGGTCCGGCCGAAGATGGGATTGTCCGGTTCAGCGCCCATCGCCAGGGTGGGCGTGTTGGTTTTTCCGATCAGGACGCCACCCGCTGCCTTGAGCCGGGCCACGGCCGGCGCGTCGATGGCCGGGAGGTGGTCACTTAAGGGAAGGAAGCCCGCGGTGGTGCGCAATCCGGCGGTTTCCAGGACGTCCTTGACGGTGAACGGCAGCCCCAGGAGTGGCAAGGTGACACCCTGTGCTCTGGCTTCGTCTGCCTGACGGGCGGTGCGCCTTGCCTGCTCGACATCCAGCGTGACGACCGCATTGAGGGCAGGGTTCAGGCGTTCGATGCGAGCCAGATGAAGTTCCAGCAGTTCCACGGCGGAAAGATCGCGTTGCTCAAGTGCCTGAAGCATCTGATGGGCGGGGACGAACGGACCCGGGACTGAGGCAGTCATAGACCCTCCAGAACCATCGGTGAGGCGGACGGCTGAACGCTGGTATGGGTATCGTACGACACTTCTCAAGCCTGATGGTCCGGCAATCCAGGTTGCGGACGCCATGACGTCGGCCAACACGGTGATGGCGTGCTGGAGTTAATGCCCTTCAACGGACGGGCCGACAATGGCTTGGCTCACGGGATTGCTCACGGTGCTGAGACACTGGTGCGCCCGCCAGAATCCATTTCCGTTAGCGCCCGGGTGGAGTGATGGGCACGAGAGGCACGGGGCGGGGCACCACCTTCTGCACCGGCTCACCTTGAATGATGGAACCGCAGCGAACCGCCTCGCCGGTCTGCCGCATGAACAGGCGGACGTACGCGCCACAGTTCATCGCAGGCGCAAGCTGGTAAGGAGCGTTATTGAGCCATTCGTTGTGCCCGTCAAGGGAACGGATGAAGCCCAGCATGACGTTCGGGGTACTCAGCACCTGCGTGGCTCCCAGGTCTCGGAGCAGACGGTTGATCTCCGCAGGCGGCAACAGCACCAGTTTGCCGATGGTCACGGTGTTGTAACCCGCCGGAAACACGCGGTAATCGAAACGAGCAGACGGATTGGCAAACCCGTCATCCGCGATGCGCAACTCGCCTCGGTTCATCTGGCGCAAGGTGGTTTTCTGACCGCCAGGCGTGGCCATCACCCGGTCAAAGTGCACTTCCGGGCTGGTCACATACGCTTTGAGTTCCTCGACCGTCAGCCCGAAGGCCTGCCGAAGGAGCGAGTTGAGAAGGTCGCGTTTCATCTGCTCGACGGCCTCGCGGATGAAGGCCGGGAACAACGCGGACAGCACGCTGTTGATCAGTCCGAGGCTTCCACCCACCGCGTCCGGAGCGCCAGACATGGACAGCAGATGGTCATAGACGTATTGTTCCGCCACCTTCTGCGCCCGCGCTGTGTCCACACCGCCGGTGTTGTACACCAGGGCCCGCGCGAGCTGATGACTCACTCCCGGCCAGGCCCGCAGTCCGTCGTCAATGTCCTTGATCCAATACTCCTTGTACGTGATCGGCGCGGCATTCACGGCCATGTACGCTGCTTTCTCCGCCTGAATCACCCCGGCCTGCGTGACCAGCAGCGTGGCACTGCACGAGAAATCCAAGGGCTTGCACCGCGCGGCCGCAGCCAGCTTGTCCGCGGACCGGCGGTCGAAGTCGGCCTTGCGCCGGTAATATTCATCCACGTCCCGCTGCAGGCCAGCGCGCAGATCCGAGTACACCCGCGGCACCGACGTGGCCGCTCCCGGCCCGGCGAGCAACTGATCTCGCAGGACCGACCCGGGCCGGGCGTCCACCATCCGCCGGTACATGAAGTCCGACACCCCATCAATCGACACGCTGTTCTCATTCACTGGCCGGCCCGCTGCATCCACTGGAGGGGGTGTCCGTTTGGCCACGTACCCCTCCAGTACGATGTGCCGCACCGCATTCGGCCCCAGGGCGAACTCCCCGCCGGTGTAAGCATTCACGAAGGTATGGCCGTACATGTCGCCCGCCGCATGCGTGAGGTACCCCACCACGAACGCCTTGATGGCCAACCGGTTCCCGCCTCCCTCGGCTGCCGCGCTGTCCCACAGGTACTGGAGCCAGCTGTTCGCTCCCCCCGGCGCGTCCGGCCGCTTCGGCAGGCTCTCGTCCGGGTGAATGACGCGCTGACCGGTCAGCAGGTCCGGGTAGGCGTCCGGACCCAGGACCCCGGCGCGGTACTGCGCGGGGGCCGCCCGCAAGGCCGCCAGGATCTCAGGGTCCACGGCGTAGTCACGGCAGTCGCCTGCGATGGTTCCTGCCTCGTAGTTGGTGCGGCAGATGGTGACCCGGCCGTCGGTGACTGCGTCTGTCAGCGCCTGCTCAGCGAAGTAGATGTGAGTGCTGGGCTTCCAGGCCATCGCACTGGATGCCAGGGCTGCACCGAGGATGAGGAGGGCTCGGCGCTTACCGGGCCGCGAGGATGAGGTGGGGATCATGATGGGGTCCCTCCAGTCCGCCAGGAGCGGATATTGAGAGATGTCGTCCAGGCAGTTTGAGCGGGAGCATCAGTTTCTGGGGCCGTCCTCCTCTTGACGCTGATGAATCTGGTACCCACAGCCTAAGCGGCTGGGCGTGGCAACAGCGTGGCAACTTCAAGGGCGGGGACAGCCAATCTCGTGCGCATCCTCCACAAGACGCAGGATGCCGACGCAGGGCTGCCATGCCCGGCCATTAGTCGCAGGGCTGCCATCCCGGCCTGATTGGGTCCTGGCCACGCGGATGTCTTGCAGGGAATGCTCTGCGCGTCGTCCCGCACCTGGAGTTCGTCCCACAAGCCCGCCGGGAGGAGTTCGAAAGACCCGAGTATCATCCGTAACCACGGACAGGTGCTTGTGGCTTACGGTGAAGCATGCGACATGTTCTGCTCCCGATCCTGCTGACGGTGGCTTCCGCATGGTCCATCCCTGCAGGGGCCTTCGCGCCTGTCCTCGTGCAGCTCCCAGGTGCCGACCAGGCGGAATTGCTGGGCGCCTGGACAGGAAGTGGCTGGCTCCCTGCCGTCCAGGCCGCCCCCCGCACTCGTGCCGGGGAAACCTACCGGCCGGTTTCCGGCCCTGCCACGCCAGTTACGGGAGGTCGCGCGGAATCGTTCGGGGATCCGTGCATGTCCGCTTACGCTGTCCGCCTCACGCCGGGCCTGGCCTCCGGTCCCTTCCGGCTGCTCGTTCCCGGCACGGTCAAGGGGCACCCCCGCCCGGTCGTCAGCGTGCCCACGAACAACCCGACCTACCGCGAGATTGTGCGCGCGGAACTGACTAGGCGCGGCCTGACCGGCGCGAAGGTCAACGTGTTGGGTGTGACCCGCACGGATCTGGACGGCAATGGCACCCAGGAAGTCATCCTGGAAGCCGCGCACTTTGCCGGACGTCAGGGCCTGGACCCACCGCCTGTCGGCATGCCGGGCGACTACAGCCTGCTCCTGCTCCGGCAGGTGATGAACGGCCGGGTCGTGACCACCGTACTCGGAGAGCACCTCGCCCCCCGCACGCCCTGGGACCCGGGTTCGGATCAACCCATGCCCATGGCGACCCTGTACCGGCTGGCCGGCATCGCTGACCTGAACGGGGACGGACGCATGGAAGTCGTGACATTCGGCGCGTACTACGAAGGCTATGCCCTGGACGTGAATGAGTGGAGGTCCGGCAGTGGCCTGAAGTCCCGCCTTCAAGGGGGATGCGGGGTCTGACAGCTCACCCCGGACCTGTCCGCGCGCATGTTCGTCACCCTGCGCGGTCCCACGCCCCAGTCAAGTGCACGCCGTGCTGCACATGTCGCGGAACGTCATCTGCAGCTCCTGATTGCTTGGCACACATGCGCCCCATCACCCTGCGAAGCATGATCTCCACTCACCCGCCGACTGCCCAGCTCGTCCTGACGGATTTCGGGGCGGTCCTCCTCGTCGAGCATCACCGCTCTGAGCACTCCGTTCACCTCACCCTGATCACCGATTTCAACGGCATCTCCGCCGAACTCACCGGCGCGTGCCCCGAGCACCTCATCCCGCGCCTGCGCGCCTTCCTCCAGGAAGGCACGACCGGAACCGTGCACGACCTCCTCCCCGCACAGCAGGGCGTCGCATTCATTCACGCCGGTGCCGCCACCCTCACCCTGGGCGCCGTTCGACCGCATGGCTCCCCCAGCCTCAGTAGCCAGTTCCTGATCACCATGGACGACCGCCGGCGCCTCGCGGCCGCACTCCAGCAGGTCATGAGCCCCCTTGCCCTCCAGGCCAGCTGATGCGCTTACAGCCGCTTGCCCTGACCCCCTCTCCCAGTGGAGGCTGAACCCATGACCGACTTCGACTTCGACTTCGATGCCACCAGCCAACTGCCCCAACTGACCGACGACACCACCCGCGTCATGATCGGCATGGAACTCACCGAGCAGTTCCCCTTCCAGGACCGCCACAACCTCGCCCTGATGGCCAACCACATCGTGGACGCCGTCCGTGCCCTCACGCCCACCGTGCTCGCGCAGACCCGCGCGCAACTCGCGTTCACCCTGGACCCGCAGGAGCGCACCGTGCACCTGGTCGCGCACGTGCCCGAGCAGCAGGACACCACGAGTGCCGGCGTGGAAGCCCGCCACCTGGGCAACCTGCTCGCGAGTGACCAGTTCGTCGAGACCCTGAACGACACCGAGATGCGAAGGAACGTGTACGCGGTCGCGTACCGGGCCCTCCTGAACAGCCAGGCCGGGTACGACGGGCACGGCGGGTTCGAGGAGGCCGTCGAACTGGCCACGGCGGCCCTCGCGCACCCACCCGCCATCGCGCGCGGGAACTAGGGGGCGCACGCTGCTGCGATTCGAGTTGCTCACGTGCGCTCGTGCGGGACTCCTGCAGGGGCTCGGCGGTACGTACGGCTTCCACGTTCTGCAGGTCACGTACGGACCCCACGAAATCCTCCCCGGTTCAGGACCGAAACCGGACGCCAGGCTGGTGCGGTACAGCGGAGTGCTGCTCGTGATCCACCCAGAGGCCTTCCGGGAGGCGCTCACGAATCGGATCGGGCGGCATAAGGGATCCGCTCACCCGAGCGTGGGGTGCATGCGTGTCAGTCAAGACCTCTCGCGAAGGTCAGCGCGACGCAGTCTTCGAGGAGCATGTCGGGTCGGACGTCATAGGGGACGTTCTGGAGGGCCGTGTGGACCTCGCTTTCGAACTGGTCGCTGATGCGTGCTCCGTGAGGGCGAGGTGGAGCTTGTGTTGCGGGCGGGGTGCTGTCTGACTGGCGTGGGCGACGAAACTTGAGCACCTCTCAACGTACCAGGGTTCGTTGTTCTGGTCTGGCGAGAATGTTGATGTGAGCATGGGAAAAGCCCTGCACCGAGGCAGGGCTGGAGAACCGCCTTCACTCGGGCGGATTGAACTTGTTGATGCGTTGAGTTTACGTAGCACGTCATGACACGGGTGTCACGGTGGGGTTCAGCACCAGAAGCGACCCCCCGGATCTTTCGGTCCGGGGGGTCGCTTGAGTTTGATCGTCAGGCGGTGAGGGTAGATTCTGCGTCGGTGGTCTTGGCTGCTGGGCCGCCGCACATCGGTTCGAGCACCCGCGCACGGATCTCCTCGAGCAGGTCAGGGCGTTCACTCAGGAAGGCCACTGCCTTCTCCTTGCCCTGCCCGATCCGCTCGTCGTTATAGGAGTAGAAGCTGCCAGCCTTCTTGATGACCTTGAAGTTGGTCGCGAGTGTGACCAGGTCATCCATAGCGTCAAAGCCGTGACCGTACCGCAGGGTCAGCTCGACTTCCTTGAACGGCGGGGCGATCTTGTTCTTCACCGTCTTGATTTTCACGCTATGCGACACGGCGACGTTGTTTTCCATGTTGGACTTGCAGAAGTCTCCATCCGAGCATTGTCATAGGGATTTCCTGACCAGGACATACTTGGCCTGATGCCCATCGCCCTCAACCGATCGATATAGCACCGACTGGCGTATTGCGACCCCTGATCCGAGTGATGCAGCAGGCCAGGAGGAGGACAACGCGCTGTCAGCGCGTTGTCCAGAGCCGTCAGGGGCAACGCCACGTCCATCATGTTCGACATCGCCCACCCCACGATCTCGGGAGTAAAGCTGTCCAGCACACACGCCAGATACACGAAGCCCGCCTGCACCCTCACGTAGGTGAGATCGGCCTGCCAGACCTGATCGGGCCGGTCGGCAACCATCTCGGGCAGCAGATTAGGAAAGCGGGCGCCCTGGTGTGCGGAATCGGTCGTCGCCTGGTGCCGACGCTTGGGTCGGCACCAGAGTCGGCGTTCCCGCATCACGCGGAGGACACGCTTGTGGTTCGCCCAAAGTCCCCGGCGGGCTAATTCGCAGGTCACGCGGCGATACCCATAGCCGCTCCACTTCAGCACTACGGCCTCGATCTCCTCGGCCAGGGGTTGATCCCGGTCGGTAACCTGTGTGCCCTGCCGCTGGAGGTACCAGGAACGGCTGACGTCGTGCAACCGACAGAGGCAACGTACCGACACCTCAGGATGCGCGCCGCGCGCATCCTGAATCATTTGGTGCCGCTGTTCGAGCGGTACGTCGATAAGGACTTTTTTAACAGCGGGTTCTCCAGTGACAACTGGCCGCAGTACCGTTCCAGCTCTGCGATTCTCAGTTCAGCACTGCGATCTGTCGCTGCTCCATCGGTGAATGCGGCGACGCCGCGCGCCTCGACCTCTTTACGCCAACGGTGAATCAGACTTGGGGCGAGTGAGTGCTCGCGGCTGAGCTGAGCGGTACTGCGCTGGCCGGTGTTGATCTGGCTGACCACTTCAAGTTTGAACTCTCGGCTGTGATGACGTCCGGGCATGCTGACTCCTTCGCGGTATGGTCAGCGTAGCGGCTGACCAGGGCGAAGTGTCTTGCCTCGTGGCCCGGTAATGAGGGTGCACTCCAAGTAAGACGCATGATATGACCTTCGCCTACTCTGAGGGGAATGTGTGTCCTGAAGCGCGACACGAGCCGGGAGCCAGCCCTGTGACCCAGTCGGCCTGTTCTGCAACCCCGGCTCGACAGAAGGTGCGTTCGTGACCGAACCGGGGTTGAACAATGGCCAGGAGGCAGCAGATCTCCGCGTGACGCAGCTGAACGATGAAGTGGAGCGACTCATCCATCTGGCGGCCGCGGCAGGCAGCCCGGTGCCGGACCGAACGGCGCAGTATCTCCGAGCCTGCTTCAAGCACGGTGACGCGCCTCTCATTCCTCCGGAGGAGAGCGGACTTCCGCCTCACCGCGTGAGGGGCGCGGCCTGCACCGACCTCCTGACCGGCCTGCGTGACCGTCAGGCGTTTGACGAGGACTTTAACCTGACCCTGGCGCACTCCGCTCGGACCGGCGAGGCCGTTCATCTGCTGCTGCTTGATCTGGACGACCTGAAGGCCGTGAATGACACCCAGGGGCATGAGCAGGGCGACCGGCTCCTGCGTCTGTTCGCGCGGACCCTGCACCAGGAATTTCCGGTGCCGGCCAGCGTGTACCGCCTTGGCGGCGATGAATTTCTCGTGCTGCTGACTGGTGACCAGTTCGTGTGGAGTGAGCTGCGCGTCACCGTTCAGAACATCAATGGTCATCTGCGCGCGTCAGGGTTCCAGCAGGCGCGTGCGTCGGTCGGTCACGCGGCGTTTCCGGTGGACGCCGGCGCCCCCAACGACCTGCTGCGGCTTGCTGACCACCGCATGCTGCGTGACAAGATGGCGCACCGCGCCAAGCGCGGGCTGAGCTTATCGCGGGGGCCTGTCCAGGCCGAGGCGGGCATCACCGCTGAGATGATGTGGCAGGCGTTGCGGGCCACCTCGTCCCTGATGAGCAGCGACGTTCCCGGCGAGGACATCTGGACGCCGTTTTTGCGTGCCGTGATTGCCGCTGTTCCCAGCGCTGAAGCGGGAACGCTGTTCGTGCGTGAGGGTGACGCGCAGGTCCTCCAGGCTCAGGTGGGGTATTCGGACGCGTTGCTCGGCCTGAGGAACCCGGACGCGACCTTGCGGGCCTGGCATGGCGACGACCAGGACTGGGCGGCGGGGAAAGCCCGCGTGATCCGCGGCCGGGACATAGAGAAGTGGTCCGTGGCCATTCATCAGCATTCCGGATCCGCAGCGCTGGTTGACACGTACCGGGAGCACGGTTCCCTTTCGGATGTCCGCGCGAGCCTCAGCGCTCCCGTCGTGGCTGACGGCCGCGTCACCGCTCTGATCAACCTGGAGAGCCTGTCGTCCGATCAGGCCTTCGAAGCCCACGAAATGCGGCTGGCGGAAGAGTTCGCCGCGCAGGCGGGCGCCATCCTCGCCGTTCATCACCGCCGCGCCCGTGAACACGCCCGGACTCGAGAACTGGAAGTCCTGGCCGACGCGAACTTCGCGCTGCGTCACATTCACCGTCAGGATGAACTCGAACGGCGCCTGGTTGGTGAATCCCGCGCGCTGCTCGCTACGGAGCACGTGGCCGTGGCCCGGTACGACGCCGCTCGTGACGCCCTGTCACTGGTGGCAGGCTCAGGGGCGTACGCTGAACTGGAGCACATCGCGATTCCCCGCGGCACGGGACTGACCTGGCACGCGATTGACGGCGCTGAAGTGCAGATCGTCCAGGACGTGCTGGGTGACGCCCGGATCCATCAGCTGACGCACGCCCGGGCCGGAGCGATGCTTGTGGCGCCGCTGCTGCGTGCCGACGGCGGACCGATCGGCGCGCTGCTTGCCCTGCGGGAAGAGCCGCGTACCTTCACGGAACTCGACGGCCGGCTGCTGCGCGCCCTCGCGTCCGCCGGGGCGCTGGCCTTCGAGCACCTCTGGGCGGTCCAGCAGGAGCAGCGGCACACCCAGGAATTTCGGATGCTCGCCGATCTCTCGTCGCAGCTCAGCCACTCTGAGGATCCCATGCAAATCGCACGCGAGTCCCTGGCCAGCTGCCGCTCCTTCCTGGGCGCCGATGCTGCGGTGTTCAACCTTCCTGACAGACAGGCGGTGATCTGGGACGGCACCTGGCCCGCCGGATCCGCCGAACTTCTGACACGTTTCACCCAGGCCGAAGGCGCGGACAGTCTGATCAAGCTTGTTGGAGAGGCGGCGTTCCTGACGGGCACCGCCGGTGACTTCACCGGGGCAGCCGCGTGGTTGGCAGCTGCGGGGCTGCGCGGCCTGGTGATTGTTCCCGTGTGGGAACGGGGAGTCAACGTGGGAACCGTGGCTATGCTGTGGACGCATGCACTGGCTGAACTGCCGCCGGCGGGCGTACCACTCACGATGCGTGTGGCCGAACTGATCGGGCGTGCGCTGGACCGCGAAGCGCACATCGCGGATATTGCCGCCACCCGCGAAGGCGCCATGCTGGCCCTGGGATTGTCGCTGGAGCTGCGTGACTTTGAGACCGCGGGTCACACCGAGCGGGTCGTGGCCCTTGCCCTGCGCCTAGGGCAGGCTGTGGGCCTGGATCACGCCGCTCTCGAAGGCCTCCGCCAGGGCGCATATCTGCACGACATCGGAAAACTGGCTGTTCCTGATCACATTCTGCTGAAGCCAGGTCCGCTGGATCCTGCCGAATGGGCCATCATGAAAAGTCACGCGGGCATTGCCGACACGCTGTCGCGCCGGATCCCAACCCTCCCGGACGAAGCGCGGCAGGTCATCCGGCACCACCACGAGCGGTGGGACGGCGCCGGGTATCCGGACGGCCTCGCTGGAGCGGACATCCCGCTGGTGGCCCGGATTTTCGCGGTGGTGGACACCTACGACGCCCTGACGAACCAAAGGCCTTACAAGCCGGCCTGGTCCGCCAGCGAGGCCCTGTCGGAAATCCAGCGGAAGTCGGGTGAGATGTTCGATCCGCGGATCGTGAAGGTGTTCTGCGCGTTGGCTCGAGCGTCGGGCCTGCCGCCGGAACACAGGGCCGGCGCGCATTACCCGCAGAAGGAAACCCCGTGACACCTGAGATGCTCTGTAGCGCGGCCGTCGCTTCAGGCGCGTCGTCGGGCGCCACGCGCCGCTCCCGACGGCTCGTGAAGGGCCGGTTGTGACGCCGGCCCTTCCACCATCCATGGCGGCCCTGAAGGACGAACTTGCGCAACTTCAAGGGCAGATCAGCCGGGCAGGCGACGTAGCCACCCAGGCTCTGTTACACCGGGAGGCGACCTATGTGGCGCTGGATATCGGCGACACGGGCGCTGCACTGTCCCACGCCCTGTCCTGCCTGGAGCTGGCCCGCGCCAGCCACGACCTGCCCCTTCAGGTGAAAGCTCACGTGACCCTGGCAATCGTTCAGGCCGAAGGTTACGATGATCTGGGAGCCGCGGAGCAGTTCCGCGCCGCTGAGAAACTGGCCGAGCAGGCCGGAGATCACCGCGGCGTGGCCCTGGTGGTGATCAATGCCGCTCATTACCTGATGGAGCGCGGGCAGTACCTGGAGGCCGCCACCCGACTGCACGACCTGTGGCATTCCCCTCACGTGGATGCGCTGGACCTGCCGGAATCCGTTGAGCTCAGGCAGGCGTTCCACATCAATTACGTGGTGAGTGCCACTGAAGTGCTGATGCCGGAAGCGTCCACAGACCACGACGTCCTGAAACCGCGCCTCGCGGAGTCTGCCGGGGAGCTGCGAAGGCTGAATGCCCACCGGGGCAACCTGACGAATGCACTGCGTACCCTGGACGTTCTCGACGCCTTGATGCGCCACGCCTTGTGCGAGGGCGACCTGACGGCCTCACGGCAACTGGCCGACGAGTTTGTGCACCTGTCGTCCGGGGTGGGAAGCGGCACCATGTCCGGACGTGCGCTGTTCAGCCGCAGCCGGCTTATGGCACGCATGGGCCAGTGGGCGGAAGCGATTGACGACGCTCAGGCCGCCACCGCTCATTTCGCCCGGGATCATCAGGACCTGTGGGTGATCCGCTGCCGTGAAGCGCTGGCGGATGCTTACGCGCATACGCGGCGGTATCACGAAGCGTTCGAGATGCAGCGTGCAGTGACCCGGCAAGTGGAATCGCTCTACCGTCAGAACCAACAGCAGCGGGCGCTGCTCGGGCAAATCACGCAGCAGGCCCGGGAAGCAGACGTCCGGGCGGCAGCTTTCGCGGAGGCTGCCCTGCAAGACGCCCTGACTGGGATTCCCAACCGCGCTTACGCCATGCAACTGCTGACCGACCTGCACACTCAGGCGCCGCATGCTGCCAGCATTGCCGTCGCCCTGCTGGACCTGGACCATTTCAAACAAGTGAACGACACCTGGGGCCACGCGACAGGTGACCTGGTCCTCAGCCGAGTGGCGCAGACACTGAGGGCCGAAGTGCGGGCCGGCGACAGCGTCGCCCGATTCGGTGGTGAGGAGTTCGTGGTGATCCTGACCGGAGTGACGCTCGCGGAAGCCCAGGAGTCCTGCGAACGCCTGAGGCGCTCCCTGACGGGCCTTGACTGGAACGGCTTCGCTCCAGGCCTGCACACCTCCGGCAGTTTCGGTGTTGCCCTGCTCGACCGCCAGCGGGACCTGAAGGCCACGCTGCTCGCCGCCGACACCGCGCTGTACCAGGCGAAAGCAGCCGGTCGCAACCAGGTCCGGGCAGTATCGGAGCCCGTCCAGCGGTAACCTCTCCGAGTCGCGCCGCCCGTTGTGCCTGAATGGCCGCGTCCGTCTTGCCTTGGCACAGCAGGGCCACGGTCAGGTTGGCACTTGCCTCGGACAGCTGCGGGGCAGTTTTTCATGCGGCGCGAAGCTTGCCTTCGGCATCGGCCCAGCAGCACCAGCGCATGGCCGCGGTTGTTCAGGGCGATCGCGTCAAGCAGAATGCCTATCGGTGCCGTTTCAAACTTCAGTTTCGCCGCGCCGTCCAGTAGTGTCAGGGCCTCGTTGGGCCGCCGTAGTGTATTCAGGACACCGGAGGCGTTGACCAGGTGCTCGGGATTCAGCGGATCCAGCCAGGACGCTAGGAACGCCAGCGCCGTCGTATACGGATCTTCACGGAGCAGGGCCCCTATCGCGCCACGGGCCAGATCCGTCCGGCGCGACCCGGCACTCTGGTCAAAACTGCTGACCGAGTCCGCACCACCAGCACGCTTGATCAGTTCACGGACGTGGCGCTCCGCATCCTTGAGGGAAGCGAGCTGCGAGCCGGGTTCATCTGGTGTGATAGGGGAGAGCGGCGCCTTCCACAACAGAACCGTCCATGGCCGCTCCAGGAAGTAGAAACGTAACCCCCTTCCCGCGTGAAGTGACCACACCGATTTCCAGCAGGTCTTTAAGGGCGAGCAGCATGGCTCGCATCTCGCGATGCAGACCATACACCATGAGTGGCGTCGTCAGTCGGGAAAATGATTCCGGCCAGCCCTCAATGACTGCAGTCACGCGCGTGCCGTCACCGTACGCTTCAAACATGTAGTGCCAGGCATGCGGCACCGGCTTACACAGTGAGAACAGCCGCAGTGACAATGGATGCTCGGTAATCGAAAGTCGGTACCGCAAGTCCACCCGTCTACCCAGAATGTTTGTAATGAGGAGGAACTGTCCATTGTGTGTAAAGGTCGCCCGACGGATCCCGTTCACCTCTAGGACCCTGCGCATCCAGTTCGGGGCGTGCTGTGGCTGGCAGGCATAATCAAACACGGCTTGAGGGGGACGCTGGATGTCCTGATGAAGTTTGATACGAACCATGCTTGTGGCGCTGGCTAGCGGGGACAGGCTCACTGCTGAATTCGACCCTTACTCCTTCGCTGTTTCTCTGCTTTCTGCTGCTGCTTCACGCTCGAGCTTGCGGACTGGATGGCCTGACTGCGCGACCAGCCGGACTTGCTTTGGTCGAGTAACGTTCACCTCCTCGGCACCGGACGTGATCAGCGTAAATGAGGACGGCGTGGCCACCGCCAACGTCGCCACCGGATCCAGCAGCCTCACGGCCACCATCGGAGGCGTTACCTCCAGGCCGCTCCTCATGAGCGTGGCGCGCACAGCTGAGAACGCCCTGGTCGTCAGCGACGCGCAGATCACCACGGCTCCCGTGCTGGTCGCTGGTGGTGCGGAAGGATCCGCACTCGGCGCGCGCTACACCGTGACGCTCCAGGATGTTGGGCAGCCGCAGCCTGGCCAGGTGCTGCTGGCTACTGGCGAGCGGCCCATCTCCGGCCGAGTGATCAGCACTCATCCCAGCCGGGCCGGAACCGTCGTGACGCTGGAAACCGTGCCGCTGACTGCACTGTACCGGGACCTGGACGTCAGCGAGCGCGTGCGTGTCGACGCGGCGAGCCTCGTGCCACTCAGCGGACCGCAGGCGCCCGAGCAGGTCCAGCGCCACGCTGACGGCAGTGTCACGCTGACGTACCGCCTCCCCAAAAGCACGAAGGATGGCAGCCCCATGACGACACAGTCCGAGCCCCTGCCGGGGGACGCCGACCCCGTCCTCCCCGGACCTTTCGCGAAACAGGAGTTTGATGTCGGGCCGTTCGCGTGCAGCAGCACCCTCGACGTGCTGTTGTCCGGCGATCTCATCAGCATCAAGTTCGAATCGAAACTCGACGTGGATTTCACCACGAACATCGTGAACCACGAACTACAGGCACTGACCGCCCTCGTGAGCGGTGAAGCAGTCGGCACCATCACTGGTGGTCTGGATGTGGACCTGGGCGTTCAGGGTGAACTGAAGTGCCGCGCCGTGTTCGCCCGGGTGCCCGTCCCGCTCACCGGTCCGCTCGCCACCGTCATTGCGCCCACCGTGCCCCTTGGCGCCGGCTTCCAGTTGGACGGCAAGTTGAAGCTCGGTAAGGTGCAGTTCGCTCTGGAAGGCAAGCTGGGCGGAAAGGTTCAGTTGGGCTTCGCGTACGACCGCGTCACCAGTACCGTGCAGCCAACACGTGAGGTGACCCCGGTCGGTGGCGTCAACCCAGTCGTGAAGCTCCTCGGGCCTGCCGAAGCGGTACGTCTTGAAGGCGGACTGGGCGTGCACGCCACCACTGGTCTAGATATCACGGTGCTGCCCTGGCTAGGCGCTGGCGTACCCGCACTCCAGACCTTCGATGCGACGTTCGGCCCGAGGCTGGAAGGAACGCTGGCTCCGGCATCGACTCAGGCTGCCGCGGGTGATTACGCGTCCAATTACGCCCTCAAGTACGTGGGAACATTCGGGCCGGCGGACGACCTGCAGAAGCTGCTTGGCGTGTTCGGGACGCGGAATCAGGCGAAAGTATTCAACTTTGCTCCACTGCTGGATGTCACCCTGGCCCTGCTCCCCGCCCTCCTGAGCTCTGGTGGTCACGCCCCATCCAGGGCAGCTACCGGAGGCCCGCTTGCACGGCGTCACTGGCGTCTTGATGGATTGGCTGGCCTGACCGAACTGTGCGCTTTTCATCTGCCGGCGAGCACTTCTCCAGCAGCACATCCAGTAGGCTCCTCTTCCTCCCATCGTGCCAAGCTCCTCTTACTGCGTCGGCTTCCGCCTGAGCGCCACGTTTCCCAGTCCGCGTGGTGGACAGTTGAGTGCGGGTCGTCGGAGATTCCAAGGAACGTGCGCTGGTCTGCCGGGGGGCATCATTTGCCATTCCGCCATCATTCCCCCGCTTCGGTACGCTCCTTGAGGGAGTGGAAGTGAAACAGGATGGGGCTCATGATGACCGCAGGTCCCTGCCCGCCCAGACCCTTGCGCTGACGCGCCAACATGAATGGTACGCGACGGCTCTTAAGGTCGAATGGGCGGGTGTATAAACACCCCGCTTTCCTTACGCTGCATGAAGTCGCGCCTTCGTCTGATATACGACAAGTGGACTAGACTTGTCACCTTCAATGAAGAAAACAACGGAGCGGTACATCGCGAAAAGTGTGTCGGGTGTGGGCTGGCGGATCTGGAGTACGCCAACAGAGCAATGGTGGGGGAACGCCTTCCAGGCGTACCCCACAGCTCTGCTCGAGGAACTGAACGGCCCGAAACGCACGGACCGGCTCCTGGAGCTCAGTCGTCAGGGCAACATCCGCTCCTGAGAGGTCATGGGCGGCGCAAGACGTGAATGAAGCGGACGCCATGCAACGTCGGCTTCAGGCAACCTTCCAGTAATGCGGCGTCCGCGTGACGTACAACCGCACACTCAAACTGGCCGCGCTGGATGGCCTGAAAGGATTCGCGCCCAAGGACGCGGCTTAGCTTAGTCGCATCAAGCGGTGTCAGGGCGTATGTTAGCTACACCTAAGCGGAAGCTCGGGGGCAGTGCCGATGCCGAACTGCGAGAGGCGAGCGCGGAACTTCTCATCGGTATAGGGCTCAACGATGTGGCTGATGCCGACGTTCGAGGAGTAACGCAGCACGTTCTGGATCGTCAGGCGCGGCCGGGTAAACCGCGACACCTGTCTTCCATGCGTAGGTGTACTGCTCACTCAGTGCGTCATAGGTTAAGCCGCTGCTCCCCGCACTGATGGTGGTCTCGATCGCGGCCACGGGATCAGTCACGCTAAACGGAACCGTCACAAACTTCGGAGACCCTGCGGCAAAGACCGCCATTCCTTTATTCCCACCCAGCTTGAACTTGACCGGCACGCCACTGCCAGCCTTGGTAACGTTCAGGACCGGCAGGTTGTCTACTGGCTGCAGGAATCAGGAATATCGGAATTTTTCTTTCACCACCAACTTGGCGCATCCGGCGGTTCCGCGCAAGATGCCTGCGATGGCACGCACACACAGGTTGAAAGAGCCTGCCTTGGTCAGGTCCGTGAGTTTGACCCTCACCGCCTCGCAGACCTCGTCGAACGTGCCGTCAAGAGCTGCCATCCAGATAGTACTCAGCGCCGGTCAGAAGCGAGCCAGGCGTGATCGCCATGGGCCGAACCTTCCCAGCTGTTGAGACCGTTTCAGAGCGCGGTGCCGCTCAGCAGGGCATTGAACCGGTAGTAGAGGGTCACAGCGTCGGCCCTCCGGTTGCTGAGCGCGATGAGCGTGTAGCCCGACGCGGGGTACACGAACAGGACCGTGCTTTCGCCAGGCGCGCCGCCAGGATGTCCGAAGTGCGCGTGGTTGCCGATGCGGTTCGTAACGAATCCCAAGCCGTAGGCGCGCTTCAGCGCCCCGAATTCACCGACATCCACCTGCGGCGAAGTGAAGCTCCAGCGCGTCGTGGCCTTGAGGAGCGTTCCCCCGACGAGCGCGTTGGAGAACTTCAGAAGATCGCCCGCCGTCGCCACCCAGTCCCCGGCGGGGCTGGCGCGATCCACGCGGACGGCTCCGTTAGTGCGCCCGTCCGGTAAGAAGCCATCCACGAGGCGCGGCGCGCGGCCCGTGTTCAACTCGAAGGCGCCGCTCTCGGTCATCCCTGCGGGGCGCAGGACGCGGCGCTCCACCTCTTCGTAGTAGTCGCGGCCCGTGACGCGCTCGATGATGGCGCCGAGCAACACGAAGTTCGTGTTGCCATACAGATGCGCCGCGCCGGGCGCGTGTTGACGTGGCGGAACTGGGACGCCGAGAAACTCGCGTACGGTGACGAGGGGTTTGAGAAGCGCGAAGTCCTGGCTCACCAGGCCAGACGTGTGCGTCAGGAGGTGACGGACCGTCACACCGTCGAGGTCGAAATTCACGTTCGGGAGGTGTTGGCGCACCGGGTCGTCGAGGGTCACGAGCCCTTCTTCCACGAGTTGCCCGATGACGACGGCTGTGAACATTTTGCTGAGGGATGCAAGCGGGAAGCGGCTGTGCGCGGTGATCGGTGTGCCTCGGGCGTCGGCCGTGCCGTAGGCGCGTTCGAGGACGGGCACGCCGTGCCGGGCGAGCAGGACCACTCCGGAGAAGTGTCCCTGCGCGGCGAGCGCGTCCAGGGTGGCGCCGAAGCGGTCCGTCATGTCGTCCGAGGTCGTGTTCGCTGCTGCGCCGGCCGGGTGTTTTGTCATGGCGTTCGCTTCCGGGTGTGCCACGCTGAGCAGCAGCAGGGCCGCGAGGAGCGGCGCCACGCGGCGCTCGCGATTGGTAGGGGTCATCTCATCCTCCTCTGTGACTGTTTTCGGAAGGTGCGAACCGACCCGAGCTCGTCAGAGGCACTGGTCCGGCCGGCGGAAGGGTGGCTGAACCTCCGCCGAGTGGGCGAGCTGCACTCCTTTGCATGAACATCGCGCGGTGTCGACCTCAGCAGGTTCGGAGGCCAGGCACCGATAGGGAGCAGCTTTGGATTCAACCCCCAATTCTGGTTACTTTTTCTTTTGCGACAGAGTACTTGCCGCCGACCGCCTGGACGTTTTCCCGGTATCTGAGCTTTGCAGCACATCAGAGGCGTCCTGAGCGGCCCTAGTCCCGGTTTTCCGCCCGGCGTTCACTTGCGAGAGAGCACTGCCCGCCGCGCTTTTGGAGGCTTTGCTGGTCCGGCCATCCTGAAGGGTCTTTGACGCGGCGGTTGCTGCACGGTTGCTGGTCTTTTTTTCTGCCATACGGTCAAACCTCCCGAAGGACGAGACGCGAACGATCAGCTGGACAGCTCCACCTTAGCTGGATTGGCGGGGCCGTGTGTCGCCGCTGCGCATGCCCAGCTCATGTCACCTCCTCGCGCAATCCTGACCCTGCTTCCCGTGGGCTGGTACGTCGTGAGCTACGACGCGGTCGCGAAGCCTGCGAGCGCGCCAAGTCTGCCTGCATGGACGGCAGGAGCGGACGAGGATGCCGAAGCCATCCTGGAGAACGAGGTGGCCACCGATAACGTCGAGACGGTCCGGCAGCTCATTCCCGTATACAGCCGTGATGAAAGGGCATACCAGCGGATGTTCCAGGAGCTGGACCGGGTGAACCTGGCTGACTTCGAGGATATTGAGTTGAGTGACGCCGCCCAACTGAACGTCAGGGGCTGGGTGTCGCATTACTTTGCTCCGGGCGATCGGCTCACCCCATTGCATCAGGATGTCCTGTCAGTGGTACGTCACCGCGCCCGGAATGGCGCGTGGCCTCAGTTCACCCCGTTTGAAGCGCGCAAAGACCATAACATCGAGGAACTGGCGCGGGAGTTCGCATTTACGCGGCAACTGTCGCGGCGGGCAGAGGATCAGGCCTTGCGCGAAGAGTTCGTGAGTCCCGACCGGCTGTGGCAGACGTTATACCGCAATTACGATCAGTTCAAGCGTCAGTACGACGCCAGTGTGAACCGCTTGCTGTACCTCCAGGACCACCCGGAAGAAGTTTCACTCATCGAACCAGAACTGGAGCCTGTAGAACCAGAAGAAGTGCCCGCGCACCTGATGGAAAGGGATGGAAGCGGCGTGGGTGCAGCCGGTTCTGAACCAGGCGCATGCGTTCTGGAAGCTGTGTCTTTCAGGAGTGGCCTGTGGACGTACGGATGGTGTGGTGGGTGACGTGCGTGTCCTGATCCTGACGGTGACTGGTCACCCACCCGAGCTTCTCCAGGTGCGTGAGGTGGGCGTGCTCGTCGGGGCTGTAGTCGCCGTCGGTGTGGATAGCCAGGGCGTCGTCGCGTTGCCCGCTGCGGGCAGCTAGCCAGAGAAAGAAGTGCAGGGCGCTGCCGGCGGGCGCGAGGTCGGCGAGGGACTCGAGGTTGAGTTCCATGGCGGTGAGCAGGACAGGTGACGGGGTAGGGCGGAACTGGAAGAAGTAGTCGGCGCGGTGGGATCGGGCGGGCGCGAGGAGGTCGAGGTGTGCTCTGTTGGCGTACTCGGAGAGTCATGCGCTGCCGACGGCGTAGGCGCGGTGGGGGGAGGCAGCGGGGCCCCGGGTGATCCAAGGGCCGAATTCGACGGTATTGACGCGGGTGATGCCGTGCTCGTCGGCGTGCTGTTTGATGGCGTCGATGACGTACTGCTGGGAGTGGGGCCAGCGGGGGCGGGTGTGGTCGTAGCTGTATCGGCGGGAGAGGCGGACGGGCGCGGTCGCGTACATGGGTGTCCTCAGGAGGGGAGAGTGGGGGTGTGTGGGTGCGGCGTGGTGCTTCCTGAGGGTGCGGGCTGTTGGTTGATGGCAGAATGTATCTGCTGTCGCACCCGTTACTCCCCCGCGCCTCTCGACCTGCTCTTGAAGGGGAACGTCTGACTGAGCAACCGGCCCCCATTGATCAGGACTGAACATCTGCGATGTGAGGAGTACGCTGGAAAGTGATCTCCGGAAGCATTGACCGCGACAGGCGAACCTCGGGCGCCTGCCCGTCGCGTGAGCTTATGGCGCAACCGACCGGAGCCTGCGACCCAGTGCCACGCGCACCAGGGGGACCCATGCGAATGCGCTCCTGACCGCCGCCCTGTCCGTGCCAGCACCAGCCCTGCGTCGGCGGCGCCGGTGCCCGATCCACCCTGCGCCAGTGCCTTCAACGGATGGCCTGCCACGCAGGTTCAGAGGAGATTCCCGATGAACACCCGCACCCTTGCTGCCGCCGTCACCCTGAGCGCCCTCACCGCCTGTGGCAGCACCCAGCTTGCGACTCAGCCCGTGCTGACCACCCAGGGCGTCCGCACCACCACTCCCAAGAACATCCAGATCTCGGGGCGCGGGGTCTTCGACGAGAGCGGGAGCATTTGCCCGGGCCCTCCTAGCATCTATGCCGACTTCGTGGACTACCTGCCGATCGTTCTGAGCGGCAGCTTGCAAGGCTGCTGGTACACGAAGGTTGACACCTCCAAGGAGACACCGAGCGGTGTCTACCTGGAAACCGGGAGGGAGGTCTTCGTCGGCAGTCTGAATGGCGGACCGAGCGGAGTGTTCGCGATGACCTACAAATTTGAGGGCAAGTTCGATCCGGCCACGGGCACGCAAGTCCATGGACGTTGCCAGCACCCCCTGGTGGCGGGCAGCGGAACCGGCGGTTTCGCGGGTGCCACCGGGCGCCTCAACTTCAAGGACATTGTGGCTGACGGAAGCTACATATACAGGGGTCACATCAGTATTCGATGACCGACTGATTCGCGGCCGTCGGGGCCGTCACTGCTGCTGGTGGACGTTGAGTTCGGGCGCGGAGAGACACTCTTTGCACTGGCGCAGGGCTTCTGGGACGGTCCCTATGAAGGCGCCCCGGCAGAGCCCGACGGCGGCTTGCTGGTGCGGGGCAACGGAGACGGCACCTTCACGGTCATAGCGTCGCTGGGGCCTGCCGTTTGGAGCAGATTGACTCCGCAGACGACAGGTGGCTCAGTCTCCAGGCCCCACCCCCTACGGACGCCTTAAGTTCAGGTGAAATTTTCTCCGATGACAGCTGGCATGGGCGTCTCGTACCTGAAGCTTCCAGCATCACTTTTCCTGAAGCCTGGATCAGATCTCCAGGTTAGAGTTTCACGCTGCTCGGCAGATTCTACACCCATCAGATAACTGCTCATTTCAAGGGCCTTATTGATCAGGGCCATTTCACTTACCAGCTGGTCAATGTCTGCTGTCAATTCCAGGCTGGATCGGCTCTGTAGTTCTGCCAGGCGATCCAGGAGGGGCTGATCATGCAGATCACCTGCCAGTGCCCGGGCTGTTTCAATCACACGTGTCAGCAGGGCTCCAGTCATACGTGCAGCGTAAGGCCCTCATTCTCACACCGCTCTTATTCAGGCAAACCTTAACAGGCAACCCATGTCCTCCCAGAGGTCTCTTGGTCCGACTGATACGACCGCAACCTCATCGACCGGCGGAGCTACGCCTCACGGTGCTGCTTGTCCTCCAGAATTCCAAAAACCGCTCTACCTGCTCGATAAACAGTCCAAAGTTTTGCTCTTTCATCAGATATGAACTCGCATGACTTCCGCTGTGCTCATCAATCGAAGGGCGACGGCCTGCTCCGCGGACGCCTGTCCGTCAAAGGTCAGGTAGAGCGTGCGCAGGTCGTCCGGCAAAGACTGCCCGAAGGCTGCTTCGAGACGGGTGACCTCACCCGCCTCGAGATCGCGGGCCATCAGATAACGGCTGAACGAGAAGAATCCCAGATGGGCATGTTGGTGGACCACCCAGCGTTTCTGGCCAGCGACCGCCTGCGTCACGCCTGCCAGGTAGCCCTCAAAGTCAGGCTCATCCACTTTCACGGCAGGGATCTCGATTCCGAAGTCCTGACGCAGCCGCAACGCCAGGGGTTCGTTCCCTGCCACGTCATCCCCGCTGTACACCAACCGGTAGCCCGACGAGACGTTCTTGCGCTCGAGCGTCACGGGAATCAGGAATATGGGGGCGTAGCGCTTCTTGTCACTGTCCGGGCTCTCGTACCATTCGAGGAAGCCCACACCCATGTACAGCGCATGCATTCCCTGCTCCGGCATGAGGGTGGCCGCCACCCCGTCCATACCTTCGCTGTCATCAGAGTAATTACAGATACAACACAAGCCCTTCTTCATCAAAGAACATCGTGATTTTCCTGACAGGAACCTCCTGTACTCTGTGAGAGTCCCATTAAAAAGCTAAGTGCCAGTGCCTTCACCGCCACGTTCACCATTGATCCTACCTGCTGTTCTAGCTGAGCAATCAGACGACGCAGCTCTTGAAAGCCGCAATGGGACGCCATACCTTCACTGCAACTGGAGTTGCTCGGCCGAAGTACCTGCTGCTGCAGGGCTACACGATCGGAGTGGGGACGACATAAATACCTTCGTACCTATTCCCGATGTGCCGGAAACTTCAACAACTAATCCAGCGGCCACCCCGTCACGCTCTACTTCGCACGTGCACGGCACACATGCACCCCACCACCCTGCAAACAGAGGACCTCTATGCCCCATAACCTCCTGCGCCACCTCATCACCGATCTCAGCCTCAGACCCACCGCTTACAAAATTCATACCCCCTCCGGCCCCATCGACCTCGACCACCCCCCAACCAACCCAGGCCGCAGCGACACATTCACCCTCACCGGCCCAGCAGGAATCGAAACCTTCGTCGTCGGCGGACCCCGCGCCTACGGTCGCGGCGGCTCCTTCAACCTCGGCATTCCCGCCGACCGCTACCTCCTTACCCAAACCGTCCACCCCTCCACCCTCAGCCAGAGCGGCCACCTCAGCCTTCACACCCAGCTCGACGACGCCGGCTTCATCCTCACCACAGGCAAGACCTACCACCACCTGGACACACATCTCACCCCCCTCACCGCCCGTCACTCGGACGGCCGCCTTCTCTGGTTTTCAGAAACCCGCCGCCAATCCTTCGGCCTTCCCCTTGAGCACTACCTCCACTACGGCTCACAGAGGATCGCCGCGCTCAGATACCACGAAACCCCCAGAACTGTGAAACTCATGGCCCTCACCGACATCGAACTCCGAGCTCGCGGTGTGAACCCCAGCACTCTGCCTGCCCTCCTGCTGGTCAGCGCGTGGACCCTGCGCGAGGAGACCCTTGATGCCATCCTCCAAGGTGAAGTGCCCGAAGCCGCCTTCCTCCCCCCCGCCGATTTCGAGTGGAATCCCACGGCGTACCAGCAGCTGCACCTCAGCCTCACACGTGAGGACATCCAGCGTCAGGCCAACAAAGCCACACTCGCCCGCCCTGCCTGAACATCCTCATGAGAACGCAGGGCCTCACCTTCACTAGGTGTACCCCAACTGTTCCATACAGACCTATGCCGCAATCACTAGACCACCTTATTGCGCCCAGATTGTTTGGCTTCATATAAGCGGGCGTCCGCAAGACGCAGAAGATTGTCCTGCTCCTCCGCTTCCTCACCGAGCACAATCCCCACGCTGACCGTGACGGCCAGCTCGGGAGCAATCTCGTTCCAGCCATGAGCAGCAACCGCTTCGCGAATGCGTTCCGCCACCTCCCGAGCCCGAACTGCATCCGGAACGGCCAGCAGGACCGCGAACTCTTCCCCCCCGATCCGGGCGACAGCATCGTCTGCCCGCGTATGTTGACTAAAGAGCTGCCCCAGCTTGATCAGGACCTGGTCACCCACGGGATGACCAAAGCAGTCGTTCACACTCTTGAAATGATCCACGTCAATAAGGGTGACCGCAAACGATGTGCCGTCTGCTTTCTTTACTGCAAGATCACGCATAAACTGACGCCGGTTCGCCAGCCCGGTCAACGTATCTTCGCTGGCCAGTCGGGTGAGTTCCTCCGCCTGCCGCTGCATCACCGAATGCGCCCGGCGCAACTCGTCATTGGTCTGACGGTGGGACTCGGATTGCTCACGTTCACGGTCAAGTTCCTGCTGCAGGATGAGCAGCTGAGCATGCCGGCGTGACTCTTCAAGCTGCACCTTCATCGCCAGTTCGTGAAATTGTTGGAAATGACGAAGTGCTTTCTCGAAGTTCCCTTGCTGAGCAAGCAGTTCACTCAATTCCTGATGGGCGAGTTTGCACGGCCCTAGCAGGTCCGCGTCCTGCGCAATGCGCAGTCCCATCTCGAGGTGGTGGCATGCATCCTCGAGTTGTCCCAACCGCCGGAGAGCACGGCCGAGCGTTGAGGCAGATGTAGACGCCAGGTAACTGTCTTTGACATGCTGCGCAACCTGGGTTGCGCGGATCAGGTGTTCGTAACCTGCCTGGACATCTCCTGTCATGGCCAGATGTTCGCCCAAGGTGCAGCGGAGGTAAGCTTCCCAACGGTCATAGCCTCCAGCGACTGCTTCATCGAGTCCCTCTTTGAGAAAGTGTTCTCCTTCTTCCAAGCGCCCGAGCTGCAATAAGGTCTGCCCGAGGTTCTCCCGCACCAGAATCCGGGAAAAGTGCAGGTCATGCTCAACCGTGACAGCCAGGGCCTGTCCAAGAAAAGTCAGGGCATCGTGCGGCGTGCCGAAGTGGTTGAAGTTCGCCCCGATATCGCATAGCAGGACCGCTTTGAGGGTCGGCGAGTGCACATGGTCGAGCTGTTTGAGCACTTCTTCCTGATGGACGAGCGCGCGGCCATGGTTTCCCACAAGCAGGTGGGCAATGCCCATCAGGCTATGGGCGTGGACCAGGTGCTCCTGGTGCCCCGCCCGTTCGGCATACTGGTGCGCCTGATGTGCCTCTTGCAGAATCATGGGCGTGTTACTCGCACTGACTGCCATCCTGGCAGCCAGACAATGTGCGCGGGCCTGGAGGGCTGGATGACCTAGACTGCCATCCTGGCAGCCAGACAATGTGCGCGGGCCTGGAGGCCTGGATGACCTATAGCCTCCGCGAGGTAGGTCGCCATCCGGACGTGCTCATGGGCTTCGGTTGGCTTCTGTTCCATCAGGGTCCAGGCCAGCGCCAATCTGGCACGCACTTCGACCTCGGGCACCGATAGTTCCTGTGCACGGGTGATCACTTCATGGGACAGGGAAACACCCCGGGGATCCTCATGAGCGCTGGCGTGTTCCACTTTGAGGAGTGAACCTTCGAGCGTGTCCATCATTTCCTCCGGCTCAGGTGAGGTAGGTCAACCTGGGGCGTCCAACATCGAATCCTTTCGGGTACTCAGCGGGGCATCCATATACGAAAGTTGGGTTACATTGTCTGCGAAACAGGACATCGTGAGCTATTCCTGTACCCACGGTATACATACCTGGGTAGGACACTACATTTCTGGAACCTGCTTCATATGCCCTTCGTCATGACCCTTGACAACATGAAGAAATGCTTGTACAACGCCTTCATCCAGTAACGAGCCAGCTTCCTGGCATAATTGTTCGATAGCAGCTTCATGGGTCCAGGCCTGCTTGTAAGGCCGCTCACTGGTCAACGCATCGTAAACGTCCACCACGGCAAACACCCGCGCTGCCAGTGGAATATCTGTTCCGCTAAGACCTAAGGGGTAGCCACTGCCGTTCCAGCGTTCCTGATGATAACGAACCACGTCCAGCGTTGCAGCCGGGAGCGATGGAATGTGGTGTAGCATCTCGAAGCCAATTGAAGGGTGACGCTGTATCACCGCCCATTCCTCAGAATTAAGTTTGCCGGGTTTCAGAAGGATGGTATCGGGGATTGCAACTTTGCCTGTGTCATGGAGGAATGCTCCCCAACGCAGGGCATCAAGGTCGGGGCCCATAAAGCCCAGGGCGCGCCCCAGGAGGTCGGTCAGGTGCACCACGCGGTCCGTATGGCCCTTTGTCTCGTAATCGCGATATTCCAGTGCCAGCCCGAGAGCACGCAATGTTTCCTCCCGGGACGTGTTGAGCTGTTCAAGGTGACCAGAACGTTCCAACGCGTGGCCTAGCCGCACGGCCGCATTGTTAAGGAGAAGCCGGGTTTCGCGACTTGTCTTCACGGCCTGGGTGCTTCCAAAGACCAGGACGACATCCATCGCTCCACCCTTGGGAACGGGCAGGACACTGAACGAGCGCCAACCGTCACGGGGAAGTGGCTCCGGAGGCGCCATGACCGATTCATCGTCGGCTACCACAACCAGTTCCCTGCAATGCAATGCCTTCTGCAGAAGGGGACTCAGGGGAAGCTGACCCAGACCCTCAGCATGGTTCACCGGCATCCCTGGAGGCTGACCTTCTACGGCCAGAACTGACGGCTCCCCTTCGTCGATCCTGAGCGCAAAGCCATATTCATACTCGGTCAGGGTCAGACACCGCTGGAGAGCCTCCCTAACGACGGTCAGCGGGTCAGTCAGGTGTTCGAGAGACACGGTGAATTCCAGCAACCGTTGGTAGCGGTCGAGCTGGGCCTTGACCTGAAACTCGGCATGTTTTCGCTGCTCGATATCCCGCGTGATGGTGATAAACGCGGCCACCTCTTGGGTAATCTGATCCCGCACCGCTTTAAAGGTTGTCTCTACCCAGACCAGTGAGCCGTCCTTGCGTTTAAGGCGGTATTCGAACGTCTCCTGGGTGAAATCTGGAGGCAGCTGGCGCTCAAATGCCGCCGCCAGCACGGATCGGTCCTCCTCGAACAGGAGATCAAGGGGACCCAGGCAGAGGAGTTCCTCACTCTCATAGCCCAGCAGGTCGCTGGCATTGGGTGAGCAATACTCAAGCTGACCATCCGGAGCATACTGCCGAACGAGGTCACCCGCGTTCTCGGCCAGGCGCCGAAAATTCTGCTCAGTCTCCTGAAGGGCCTCAACAGATACCTTTCGAGCTCGTTCCGCTTCAATGCGTTTGCTAACGTCCCGCGAATTAACCAGAATTCCACGGATATGCTCATTGTGCCGTAAGTCTGTGGCGACACTCTCCAGCCAGATCCAATGACCTTCACGGTGGCGCATGCGCAGAATCTCGGAAATCGGTTCGCTCCCGGGTTGCAGCTGAGATAGAGCCCTTTGAGCGGCAAGATGATCTTCAGGGTGCAATATGTCGAAAACACTTACACCGGTCAGTTCTTGGGGGGTGTACCCCAGAATGCGCTCAACGCTGCCGCTTTGATACTGGATGACTCCTTGCCCATCACTCACTGTCACGATGTCGGAGCTGTTACGGTTAACGGTTCTAAACCAGATTTGCTGATGATCAACTTCCTGTTGAAGCCGGGCACGATCCAGTGCGGGCGCACACAGGTCCGTGACCGTCTGCATGAATTCCTGCTCATCCGCTTGGAAAGTCCGGTCCTCGATAAAGGAAAGTGTGACGGTGCCCAGCACGCGTTCGCCAATCAACAGGGGGAGCACAGCGGTACTCTTGAATCTCAGTGAATCGGTGAGTTGAGTATGGACAAAGAGCGTTTGAAAGCAGTGGTCACCCAGAAATACTGGCTGGCGGGTCCGGATAGCCTGCCCTATCGGGGTCTCCTCGTCCAGGGGAAATTGCTCCCAGCGCAAGGATGTTTCCTGGTCGTCACCGTTGTCGCCGATAACTGTGACGTGCTGACCGTCTGCGCTGATGATGCTTACCCCACCCGCAGCTGCGCCCAAAGCGTACAGACCAACATCGAGAATGGTCCTCACAACCTCGTGGACGCTCTGGATTGCGGTGAGAGAACGCGTCATTCGTCCTAGGGCATCACGGTACGAATCGCGGCGGCGCTCGACCGGCCGGAGTTGCAGGATGAGGGCACGCACGTTCGGATCGAGTAAGCGGTGCGTGGCACGTCCAGCCAGCCATCGCCATACTCCATTCGCATCCTGAACACGGAAACGTGGAAGATCGGTCGTCCTGCCAGGATTAACTCGATACAGTTGCTCGATGAGTGCCGTTCGGTCTTCAGGGTGCACCAAGTTAGAGGGATCTTGATTCCCTGCGCGCCCCGCCAGATCACCGAGGGTCGTGAACGCAGCTGGATTGACATAGGCGAGACGCCCACGAACATCCAGAAGCAGAGTAAGTTCCGGGGCAGTCGCACTGAGAGAGGTTAGGAGTTCGAATCCGGCGGGGACGCTCAGTGTGGTTGAACAGATGAAAGGTTGACCGTACGCAGGCGTAATGGCATCTCTCCTTCTCGTGCCTTCTGTACTTGGGCATGACGTTTACTGAGTCTTCAGAAATTTTGCCAAAAGAAGTATCTCGAGAGCCTTACTCCCCCTGACAACCCCAGACGGGTACAACATCGGGGGCCTCGCGGTGTACGACCATCACCTACGGTCATTTACGCCTGAGGAACAAGCCTTCCTGCAGGACCTCGCGGCCATCATCATCGACGACCTGGAGTTGCGCCTGATGATCCTTCACTGGAAACAGGCCCAGGAATACAGTGAATTTCAATCCCGTCATGATGCCCTGACTGGGCTACCCAACAGGATGCTGCTGCTCGACCGCGCGGAGCAGGCCTTACTCCAGGCCCAGCATCACGGCACGGCCGTCGGTGTGCTGGTCCTGGATCTGTAAGGTTGTACCGGTGTTGCGTACTTCAAGTTAAGCGGCGGTTGGCTGTCTGGCAAGATGGCGGGCTTCAAACCGTCACGTAACTCAAGCGGTCCCTGTGGCTGGAGGGTTGAGGGGAATGGACATTCAAAGACCTCCAGGAGTGAGGGACGTCAGCAAGGGAGCATGCTTCTGGTCTTAGTGTGGCTGCATGTGGGTGGGTGCGGCAAGAGGGCGCGGTGGGGGCCTTCGTGTGGTAAAGAGCACAAGAGACCGTGTCTGGCGTGTCAAGGCAGGTATTCGACGGGGCGCGTGCCTGACCTGTCCTTGGAACTGCGGTGGCTTCAGCTCAGGCCTGACCTGCTGGTTTCGGAGAGGAGCGCCAGGAGAAGCAGGAGGTTGATCCACAGCAGGATGTTGGTGGCCCGTTCCACGCCGGGGTGGGGTGAGCTGCGTCTGCGTTTTGAGCGTTTGCGTCCGGGCACGGGTCCGCAACCCTAGCAAAGGGCAGTCTGGAGCGCTGAGCCCCGAGTTACGGTTGCACAGGCGCACGGTCCGTGCGGGGTGCATTCAGGGTGATGACACACCCTTGTACACATGCCAGACCGGGAACCGTGTCGCCTGACCCACCGTAACCATTTGTGATGCGATCAACTTTGCAAGTCCTGAGCCTGACCTTCGCCTTAAGTGGCGTCGTTCTCGGCGGCGGTGCCGCCGGCCCCTCTCCCGTCGACGCGTACGCGGTCTTTGACACTGGTGCCCGGCTCCTGCGGACCTATTACGCGGGTCCCAACATGGGCCTGGTGGACAGCCTCCTGACCAATCAGCGCAAGGTGCTGGTCACGCGCTGCGCTACCACGACCCCCTGCCCGCTCTACCTGGGCCGTGACGCCCTCGAAGTCGTCATGAATGTCTTCCGGTACCAGGACGGGCACAACAGGGTGGATTGGGAAGCAGGTCCGCTCCCCAAGCACAACGCTCAGCCTCAACCCGTGGCCCCTCCGAAGCGGGTCTGGACCGGCATGCTGGCCCGGCTGCTGTCGCCTGCCGACCTGCTGGTCGTGCACGTGGATCATGGAAGTCCCGCGGAGCGCGCTGGACTCCGGGCGGGTGACGTCGTGCTGGCGGTCGGCGCTCAGGATGATCTGGGCGACGCGGAACTGCGCTCCTCTTTCCTGGCGGACGTTGAGAGAACGGGAGAGCCTTTCACTCTTCGCGTGAGGCGCGGAAGCGCTGAACGCACCGTGACGGTGGCTCCGGCCCTCTGGACGGCGGGTGGACAGCCCAGCCTGCGCTGGGAAGGTAAGAGCGCCATCATCAGCGTACCGTCGTTCAACCTGGGTTCAGGCGCGGCGTTCAATGCGCTGGTGACCCGCGCGGTGACTCAGGGCGCCAACGGGCTGGTGGTGGACCTGCGCTGGAATCCAGGGGGAGGCATCAACGAGTGCCTGGAAGCCGCCCAATCCTTGGCGGGGGAGAGCGTGAACCTGATGCTGGTCGGGCGCAGCGGCCTGCCGGTCTATGAGTGGCGCACCAGTGCAGAGGCGCAGGCGGCGCGGTCGCGGACCGCGATGCGCTGGAATGGCCCGCTGGCGCTGCTGGTGTCGCCCTGGACGATGTCTTGCGGTGAGGTGTTGGCGTACTTCAGCCAGCGGGCCGGGGGGACCGTGGTGGGCAGCGAGACCAGGGGCGTGATGAGGACGGGAATGAGGGGCTTTGACCTGCCGGGCGGCGGCGTGCTGTACATGTCGATCGTGCGCGGCACACTAGATGGGCGGGTGCAGCTGCCGGGCCGGGTGGTGCCGGACGTGGCCGTGACGGACGAGGATCAGGAAAGCCGAACGGGCCGGGATGCGGGTCTGGACGCCGCGCTGAAGGTGGTGCGCAGCCGATAGATGGATGCGCAGCGCGACTTAGATTCCGCGCCGCTCTTCGGACACTCCAGACCGTTCGTACTTCATTCCATACCCGTCATGCTCTGAAGCACGTCCGATATCGTCCCAGATGGTGCTTGACGCTTCAGGCGAACCGGAGTGATCCGTCAGGAGTGACATACACGACCTGGTGCGCTTCGTCAGCTTCCCTGAGGTGTGGGCATGGGTCCTCCGGTGGCGCGGGCTGATCCCATGGTAGGAGACCGTGACTGCCTCACCCAGCGTCCGAGTGGTTCTCGCCCGGCACCGGACGCCACTTCACCTGCATGTCCCGCACCGGACGTTCGAAGAGGCCCGGTCCGCGCCCGCCGAAAAGCTGATGCCAGTCCGCCGGGTCCAGCGCCTTACGCAGCCGTGTCGCGTAGTTTTGTACCAGGGCCGCCTGGTAGTGCTTCACGTCGTAGTCATGACCGTCCGGAGCGGTCATCACCGTCAGACCCTGCCCCTCACGCACGTAGAGATCCACCCGGTCGCCGGCCCGGAAGGCGAGTCCAGCCTGCCACGCCGCTTCCAGGTGCGCTTCCTTACGCTTCTCCCGCGTCAGAGCGTAAGCGTCCTGATTTTTCCCGATGCGGACGCGGGTGCTAACGTCAGCGTTGGTGTACGCCCGGCTGGAGAGCCGAGCCATCACATCTCCGAACGCCGAGTGCACCGCGGGGACATCCCCTTGCAGCAACGCCACGAGCGTCGTTCGCAGGAAGGTCGTCCCGTAGCGTTCTGACCGGCTGGACTCGAAGGACGCGCCACTCAGGTCGAGCGTGCCGTCATAGCGCAGCAGAACGTAATTCTTGATCTGGTGGCTGAGCATCGCCTGGGCCCGGCCATCGAACTCCAGGGTGATGCCTGCAGGAAGGGTATCGGACACCTCGGCAATGAGGGCGCGCTCTGCTGCCTCGCCGATCTCTTTCCCGGTGCTGAAGTACACGCCGTCGGTATCCGATTCGATCAGCTGCACGCCGCTGGCCTCCAGTGCTGCCGTGACCTGCTGCAGGAGATCACGCCCTCGCGCTGTGACCTGATCGGCAGCTGCTCGGCGCACCGGAACTGGTGCCTCTGGAGAGCAGGTGAGGTCACGCCCGGCATGCTCGCCCTGACCGGCTGCCTGTTCGACGGCGATACGCTCCACCCGCACGCCACTGTGCTCATTCAGGACGGTGTGATCCTGGAAGTTGGCACGAACCTCCCCATCCCTGCGGGTACCCTGGTGCTGGATGCCGGACCCGACGGCACCATCCTGCCCGGCTTGATCGACCTGCACGTGCATGCCCGTCCGGACTACGCCCACTGGTTTCCGGAAGCGGGCGTCACGACCGTGCGGGATGCCGGTAACAGCCTGGACGTCATTCGGGACCTGCGAACCCTGGCCCACTCGGGAGAAGGCCCGCGTGTCTATGCGTCCGGCACCATCCTGGATGGTGAAGACAGCATCTTCCAGCATTTCGGGGAGGGGGTCCTGATCGAGGTGGGCGACCAGCGTGCCGGCGCATGGATCCTGCAGAATGTCCAGGACGCACAGGGGGCCGTTGATGCGCTCGTGGCGGCTGGGGTCGACACGGTCAAACTGTACGAGCAGCTCCCGCCGGACGCCTTTCAGGCCGCGGTGCAGCGCGCCCGCGACCATGGCCTTCCCGTCATGACGGATCTGGGGACGCGTTTCACCCGCGGGCTGGATGGCGCTCGGGTGGACGCCCTTGAGGCACTGGACATGGGCGTGCGCACCATCGAGCATGCCAGCGGGTTCGCGCTGGCCTTCCAACGGCTCGGTTTCGATGCTGCCACGCAGTTCCCCACGGATGACGTGCTGCGCCAGTTTGCGCGTGCGGTGGTGGACGCCGGCGCGGTGCTGGTGCCGACCCTGAGTGTCCACTAGGGACTACGGTCTGATCAGCGGCAGACCCTCACGGGCCTTCCCCACGGACTGCGGGACGACGAACGCGCCCGGAGCATGCGGGGCATGTGGGACGGGCTGCATGCGGCGACCGCGCAAATGCGTTCCGCGGCGGACTGGGACGCCCGTCTGGCGGCAGCCCTGACGTGGCACGTGCTGGAACAGGGCGGTGAGGTCGGGGCTGGAACGGATACGCCTGCCGGGGTGGACAACCTGCCGGGTGGGGGGTTGCACGCGGAACTCGCTCACCTGGTCAATGACGCGCGTGTGACGCCACTGCAGGCGTTGCGGGCAGCGACGGGGACGGCTGGACGGCTGCTGGCGAACGGGACTGTGCCGTGGGTAGGTGTGCTGCGGCCTGGTGCGGCTGGGGACGCGTTGATCGTCAACGGGGACCCGCTTCAGGACATCACGGTCACCCGCCGGGTTCGCACGGTGATCCATTCAGGCCACGTCCTGGCATGACGGCCCAGATGAAGGGCTGAACCAGACGCTTGAACAGGTGCCCCGGTCCTCTGCCGGCATCGCCGTGCTGTGTGGGGGCACGCGTCCCACCCGATGAGGACCCCCAACGCCGCCTTCGGTGGGCTGACCGACGCCTGACAGAGATTCGGAACCATACACGCACGACCCCATTCACCCCTGACAGCCAGCACACGTAACGAAGTCCACCTGGAGGCAACGATGACCGTCCACCCCTGGCCCACCCCGAACCCCCGGCTGAACAGCTGTCCGGTGCCCGGTGACGTTCACGCGTGTCTCCGATGCGAGCATGACTGGAGTGACGCACTGCTGCAGGGCGCGGAGCGGGAGTATCAGGAGCGCGAACGCTTGGACGGGCAGTACCGGCGCACGCTGGAGCTTGATGAAGTGGCGTTCGGTGAAGCGGCTCCGGAGTGCTGGTGGCCGCGTCCTGGGAATCACGAGGTGGGGAGGTGCACCACTGTTTCTCCGGGCGTGTTGTTGGTTCTGGGCGGGTTGATCGCCTGGGTCCTGGTCAGTACGGGGAACGTGGTTTCTGCCGGTGTCATCCTGGTGATCGGCACGCTGTTGCTGCTGGGGGCGACGGGGCGTGCCCGCGTCCCAGGGCGCCAGGAGGGGGGCTCTGCGGCTGAGACGGTACCAGGAGCGCTGAACGGGTATGAAGGTGGTCCGGGTGCGACTGGCGGGGGTACTGTCGGCATGCGGCAGAGTGGAATGCATTCCGATGATTGACTCCACGTGGTACAGGCGCGTCACGGATGTTCCGGTTCGCCAGGCAGCGGGCGGCATCGTGGTTCACAAACGGGACGGTCAGGTGTGGGTGGCCCTCACCATCGAGCATGAACCGGAGTTCGATGTCGTAGCTCTCCCGAAGGGTGGCGTCGAGACTGGGGAGAGCCCTCTGCAGGCGGCGGTGCGGGAAATCAGGGAAGAGACGGGATTGCGTCACCTGCAGTTGATTCAACCTGAGCCGTTGACGGTGGAAGGGCGGTATGCCTGCCAGATCCGGGCATCCAGCCCGCCATTCACGCGAGTGAGCGCCGTCTCCAGCGCGCTGGAAGTCAGCACCATCAGCAGGAAAAAACTGGCCCGATTTGCAACTGCGACGCCCTGGAGGGCATGCAGGATGCAGAGCCACGTTCCGTCTCGTTCCCTCACTCAACGCAACCCACCGCAGCCTTATGTCGTACTTGATGGCGAGCACCCCTGCCGTCCAGTCCCGTTCTCCCTTCCCTGACTCAGGAGATGTCATGACACTGCCTCACACACAGTCCGTGCCTGCACACATGTCTCCGGCCACAGAACCCGTCCCGCGCTGGTGGCCCTGGGTGCGAGCGGCCCTGTTCCTGACAGGCCTGGGCCTGATCGGCCTGCTGGTACTGCCCACCGTCCTGGGCCGACCCACCTACGAAGTCCAGGGCGGCCAGCTTATCGCTCAAGCCTTCCAGGCCCGGACGGTCATCCCTGCGGGTACCCCAGTGACCCAGGAACGCATCGTGATCCGCCGGAAAGTCGTGGGTTCGGCGATGACCGGGTACACGGTCGGCCGCTTCGAGCTGGCCCGGCACGGTCTGGCCGACCTGTATACCGATGGCTCGGAGCGCGCCCTGGTGTTCCGCACCTCACCCCGGGTGACGGTCCTGACGCCAGCGGACCCAGACGCCCTGCTGCGCGCGTGGCGAACCGAAACCAACAGCATGTTCCGTCCAGCTCGGCCCGCCCATTTCACTGCTTGGACCGCGCTGCCCTTGCTGGCGACCCTCCCACTCCTGGTGATCGGGGCGAGGCGTCCTCGAATGGAGTACTGCTGGGAGGACGGGGCGCTGGTGGTGCGCACGTCCATGAGTTCACAGCGGTTCCTGATTGGGGCCACCAAAGCGGAGCTGACGCGTGAGGGGTTGGGCCTGCGGCTGTTCGGGACCGCGATCCCTGGGTATTACACCGGGACGTTCTCGACGAAGTCAGCGGGCGGTGGACGCGTGCAGGCGTATGCGACCACGTCCAAGCCGAAGGAAGCACTGTTGTTGCGGCTGGATGGGACGACGTATTACCTCACACCG
Organism: Deinococcus malanensis; assembly: GCF_014647655.1. Lineage (NCBI taxonomy): Bacteria > Thermotogati > Deinococcota > Deinococci > Deinococcales > Deinococcaceae > Deinococcus > Deinococcus malanensis. The sequence continues at coordinate 37,665 of NZ_BMPP01000016.1, read as the reverse complement.
GAACATCCTCACCGAGCACTCGAGCGTTTCAGCACCGGGTGAGCTGTCTGCGAGCACGTAGCCTGCAGGGAATGCCTGACACCCTTGCCTCCATCCATGTGTCTGCCCGCCAGCGTTACCACGACCTGATGGCGGTCCTGCGTGAACGGGCTGACGTTCAGGCGCTGTACCTGACCGGCTCCCTTCAGCGTGAGGACCAGACGGCTGACGCCTGGTCCGACATCGATCTGACCCTGGTCACGCGTGATCCAGCTGCCTACCGCGAGAGTGAAGCGTGGCTGCGCGAGGTGGCTTCGATTGACTTCAGGGTGCTGTATACCCCCCGTCATCTGCGCGTGCTGTTTCATGACGGTGTGCTTCTGGAACTGGGCGTGTTCGATGAAGTGGACGTCCGCCAGCCCCACCCGCTGCTGGGCATCGGTGCTGGGCGGGTCATCCTGGACCGCGCGAACCTGACAGACGCGTTAGAGCGGGTGGCCGGGCAGCACTCACCGTTTGAGTGGTCGGCTGCGCACGGCGTCGGCTGAGGATTTGAACCCAGCACTCCAGGATCCGATGGATACGGCGCGGCGGTTCGAGCGGCGGTATCCGGCTCTGGCCTCACTTCTGCCGCGGTTGTTTCCGACTTGTGAGGTTCGGGCCGTGCGGGAGGCCTTACAGTTGGCACTCGATCTGCTGGATGTGCATAGGCGTGAGGTGCTGGCATCATCCGGAGAGGTGTTCCCGGAAGCTCTGGCTCGCGCGGTGCGTACCCGGGTGGAGTCAGAAGGGGACCGCTCGCTGGGAGTGCAGAGCGCCGGGAAACCGTCTGCTTAAGTTCGAAGAAGGCGCGTCCTCAGGGCCGGGGTCTCTCGAACCTCTTGAGGTACTGCTCGATGCTCTCCAGACCAATGCGGGCCCGGCGTTCATTCACGCGCTCGGGGGCTTCGAGCCAACTGGGTGATGCTTTGCCCTGCACGTCGTCATACGACACCTGCGTGCCGTACAGTTGCGGCTCTCCCCGGGCCAGCCTCACCCGGTCGGTCAGGTACGCCAGGTTCTGCGCTTCGGCCTGGGTGCTGAACTGCTGGGAGATCAGATCCAGGATGCATGCCTGCACGGCGGGCCGGGCATCCGCATGCTGAGCCAGCAGCCAGGCGTGACTAGCCAGTTGCGGGTCGCTCCGGTTGGTGCTGGGCCATCCGCGCTGCCGCAGCATTTCTTTGAGCCACGCGGTGGACTCGGCGTCTACGATGGCCATGTCTTTTGCTCCAGGCTGACCTTTCCGGCTGGCCTGGTCCTGCTCGACCAGACGGGCGGCCTGGTCGGTGAGCGTGTTGATCTGCCCTTCGGTCAGGGGCTTGTTCAGGGTGCTGAGGCTCGTGAAGGCCTGACACACTGGACGGAGCACCACGGGGCGTTTCAAGCCGGGGGGTGCGGGGCGCGGGGGCAGGCTGGCCTGACGTTCAGCGACGTCCTGGGCCAGGGGAGGAAGTCCGATACCAGCGCGGCGGGCGTCGACCCCGGCCGGATCCTCGATCGGCCAGGCTTTTACCGTGCGGCCGCTGCGGGTCAAGGCGGTGCCGTAGCGTTGCTGGGCGCCCAGGCCGATGAGACCCCAGTCGATCAGGCGTGCGGCTCCGCGCCGCTCTACTGGCGTCTTGGCCCCCTGGAGAGCAGCCTGACCGGCGCACCACTGTGTGGCCGGCTCGTGCAGGAGGGCACCGAGGGTCGTGCGGATGAGCGGGTCCGTGGGCCAGCCGTGGGTGCTGAGAATCCGGTTGATGTAGGGAGTGACTTCCGATTCGAGGGCTTCGAGCCGGGTGGTTTCTGCTGGAGTCGGAAGCCGTGTCGCGAGGTGTCGTTGGAGTTGCGTGAGCTGGGCCTGATAGGCGGTGGTGGTGGCCTGGACGGCGGACGTGAGCGCGGGCGTCATGGGGCGCGGCTCAGGAGCGACGATCTTCGCGCAGGCTGTGGGATCGGGGACCTGACTGGATTGGGCGAATGCTGGGGTCACGGTGAGCAGGAACGCGGTGGTGAGCAGGAGGCGCATGTGAGGCTCACTTTTTCACAGGCCTCGGACGTGGATATCCGTAATTGAGCATGGGCGGGTGTGCTGGAACGAGCGCGGGAGCGGCCATGCTGGGCATCAATCAGGCATGCGCTGGAAATGACCCTGAGCATTTGGCGTATTGATCCGCTGCCCAGATGCCCGTAGGGTACGGCCACAATGCCCAGCCGCATACGCTAATTCCCTTCAGACCACTGGCCCAAGCCTCGAACCGTCCACCTGGCGTGGAACGGTTCGGCCTGACCTGATCTGGGGGAAATACCTTGAGCGTCATCCTGTCCCAAGTCTCCATGACCTTTGGAGATCACAACCTGTATCGAGAAGTCAATTTCGAGCTGCACCACGCCGACCGTGTCGCCCTGCTGGGACGCAACGGCAGCGGCAAAACCACCCTGCTGCGCCTGATAGAAGGGGCACTGAACCCAACCGCCGGGCACGTCACCACCAGCGGACGTCTGGCCTATCTGCCTCAACTCACTGACCTGCCTCAGGTCTCGCTGCTGGATGCCGTCCGTCCCCTTGCCCTGGAACAGGCCCGTCACCGCTTGACGGCCGCGGAAGCACTCCTGAACGACCCGACAGCGGAAGCGTTGAGCGCGTACGGAGCCGCCGAAGAGGCGTACCGACTCCTCGGCGGGTATGACTTCGAGCAGCGCGCAGAGGAGGTCCTCAGCGAGCTGCAGCTGAGATCAACCTGGATGACAGGTCAGCTCTCCGGTGGACAGCGCCGCCGAACCCTGCTGGCCCGGCTGCTGCTCACACCTGCGGACACGTACCTGCTTGACGAGCCGACCAACCATCTCGACTGGCCGAGTCTGGAGTGGCTCGAAGGCTGGGTGCGGGCCAGCCCGGCGTCCTTCCTGATCGTCTCGCACGACCGCGCGTTCCTTGACGCGACGGTGACCCGCTGTGCTGAACTTGAGCGCGGGGAGTTGCGCGAGTACCCCGGAAACTTTACCCAGGCCATGGAGGTCAAACGCGACCTGAGAGAAGCACGTGAGCGGCAGTACCAGGCCCATCAGCGTAAAACCCAGTCGCTCGAACAGGAGCGCGTCAACGTGCAGCAGCGGGCGGCCAGCACCGACCGGTACAACCATAAGCGCAAGAAGCCCGGGAACAAGAAGTTTGCCAAGATGCGTGCTCAGGATGTGGCCCGGACCCTCGCCAGCAGGGCCAAAGCGTTAGAACGGCGGCTGGACCGCATGGAAGCTCCGCAGCGGCTGCTCACGGAAGCCAATCTGCTGCGTGTGGCTTTAAGCAGCGGGGCGCACGGACCGAACGACATTCTCAATCTGGACCGGGTCAGCCTGGAGGTGGGTGGCAGGCCTCTCCTGCACGACCTCACCGCTCACGTGCGGCGTGGGGAGAAGATCGCTGTGGTCGGACCGAACGGCAGTGGGAAAAGTACCCTGCTCCGCGCCTTGCTGGGGGAGCTCCAGCCGTCAGGCGGTGAACTGCGCCGTGCGGACCTGGCTGTGCAGTGGTCCGGACAGCATGGTGAGGAGCTGGCCGGCTTCACGACACAACAGGAGGCCCTGTTGGCAGTCGACGACCGCTTAACACCCCAGCGGATGTATGAGGTGCTGGCCCGGCTGGGCCTTCCCAGAGACCTGGGGCATCTCGTGCAGGACTTGTCGGGGGGGCAGCGAACGCGGTTGTCGCTGGCCCGACTGAGTCTGACGGCGGCGCAGCTGCTGATTCTTGACGAGCCGACGAACCACCTGGATCATGCGGCGATCGAGAGTGTGCAGGGGGTGTTGCACGCGTTTGAGGGCACGGTGATCTTCGCGTCGCACGATCGTCACCTGGTGAGCGAGGTGGCCAGCCGGTACTGGTGGGTGGAAGGCGGGCAGATGAGTGACGTCACTGCTCTGGAGGCGGAGGGAACTGAGCACGGGGGAGAGTGCTGGTCATGAACGCAGTGAGCCGACCCATCGATAACGATCAGGTCTGGTGGAGCCCGTGAACTTCAACTGGTGGAAGACGCCTTGTATGCTGCGGCGTTAGCATTCGATGACCTGAGTCCGTTCCTGGAGGCGTGGGAGGCGGATGAACGCGTGAACGTAACGCGGCATGTTCTCGTGGCAGGTCAGGGAATGACCCCCTGGAGGTGCTTGAGGGGGGTCATGGGTTCAGGGGGTGGATGTTGTTGAGGGCGGAGGTGGCCGGACCGAGTTGCCCCAGAGGCCGACAGCACCCGCCTGGGCCATTCCTGCACTCAGCGTCAGCGTGGCGATCAAAGCGCACAGCGTCTTTTTCATCATGTCTCCTATGAATTGAATGGATCCTGTGCAGCGTACACCATCAGCGCACGGGGCACGTCATGAAATCAGCCAGGTCGCGCACATTCAGCAATGCCCTTCAAGCCGTTGTACCCGTCGTGACGCTCTCAAGCGTCCGCGTCACGTACACGAGGTGGGAGTCTCAGACCGTATCGAGCAGTGCCTCGACAGCATGGACCCGCGGGCCGGCCACAACCACGTCTGGCCAGCGGCCATCAGGCTTCAACGTCACCCGCTCGGAGGACAAGAGTTCCGCTGCCCACAGCAGGCAGGCTGCCAGATCGTCAAATACGACCTGGACGTCATCGAAGTCCGCGCCGAACAGCACCACCTGCCCGGCTTTTCCCAAGGGTCCAGGATCCACATCCACTCCCAGGTAGTTGCCTGTGGTATCGGAGAACACCGGCAGGTGCCCGGGGTGTGGGTACCCCGCGCTGAGGCGTGGGTCCAGCTCCTCCTCCGTAACGATGACGAACGCGCGGTTCTCCTGAAACTCCTGGATCACCTCCAAGCTCTCCTGAAGGCTTAAGAACTTCAGGCTCAGGAACGTGCCGGGCACCAGCTGGTCGCCTTCACCGTCGTGCCGGAGGTATAGCTCACGCAGCTGGGCCGGGAAAGAATGGCCCAAGGTGGCTTCCGCCTTCTGAATATCCTGCGGGCGTGCTGGAGGGGCCTACCGGCCTTCCGCGCCTGGAATGCGTTGTCAGAGGGCGGCGATCCAGGTGCGCCAGCTGTCTTCGACGGTCAAAATGTCCACCTCACATGGTCAGGGTTGCATGGGAATCACCGAATGTATTCGCAAGAATATACCTACAAGGGACGCCCTGTCCCTGTATCTTGAAGGGAACCCTGTCCCCCCGTCCGCTCTGGAATACTGACTTTCACTCCGGGAGGGCACATGAACACAACTCACTCTGCTCTGGAACAAGACGCGCGGCTGGACGCTTTGCGGGCGATGCTGCTCAGGCTGATCTCGGACGGGCAGCTGACGGACCAGGAGCTGCGCCTGCTGATCGAAACCCGGGACGCCCTGGCGCTCGCACCTGAAGCGGTGCGGAGTCTGAGAGCAGAGATCTACCACACGGCGCTCCTGCACGCGCAGCAGCGGGGAAGAGTAGGCGCGCGGGATGTGGAGCTGCTCGACCGCATCGTGCAGTTCGTGAACGGCGGCGTGTGGCTGACTGAGCACCTGGAGGAATAAGGGAACCCGCAGTGCAGTCCCTCACCCAATTGGAAGTCAAGGAAAGCTTGAGTGGCGCAGCCTGTGACAGGATGCCGGGGCTTATGCCGCGTCCTACCCTGGCCCTGCTGGCGATCACGTTGAGTGTAACGATGACCGCCAGTCCGCGTTCCGCGACCCCTGACCCCCAGCTGGTGAACTCACCACTGGGCACGCTGGTCATGGTCAGAGCACCCACCTCGGCATCCACATCAGCCAGGTCTGCCAAGGTCAAACCCGCTCCCGCAAAGCCAGTGCCTAGCAAGCCAACCTCGCCGAAACCCGGCACCAGCAAGGTGGCGAAGACCACTCCCATGCCGGTCCAGAGCAAAGCAGCCAAGCCCAAGACAGGGCTGTCGAAACCAGTCACGAGCACGCCTAAGCCGGTGGGGGGCAAGGCAGTGACGAGTTCTTCGAGGCCACTCCAGACCAAACCGGTTATCAGCAAACCAGCTGTGGTCAAGCCTGGACTGACCAAGCCAGTCACGAGCACTTCAGTGAAGCCCAGGTCAGTCCTGTCGAAACCTGTCACGAGCGCGCCCAGGCCAGTGCAAAGCAAACCGGTCGTCGCCACGCCTGCGAGGACCGTGGCGGCTCCGGTGGCAAGCAAACCCGCGCCATCCAAACCCGCAGCAATGAAGCCAGTGCCTAAGCCCGAAGTGGCTGAGCCAAGGCTGGTGGCCGGACCGCTGCAGACCGGGCCCGCGATGCGTGGTCTGTGGGTCGATGCCTTCGGGCCCGGATTCAAGACCCCGCTTGAAGTCGACCGGCTGATCGCAGACGCGCGGGCCATGAACATCAACACGCTGTTCGTGCAGACGGTCAAGCGCGGTGACTGCTACTGCAACGGCAGCCTGCTGCCGCGCACGGAGGATCCGGCGGTGCCCCCAGGCTTTGACCCGCTGGCCGACGTGCTGGCCAAAGCCCACGCCCAGGGCATCAAGGTACATGCCTGGGTCATTCCCACGGCGGTGTCTAACCGTGCAATCCGTTACGCGGTGACCAATCCCGAGCATGTCATCAACGCTCACGGGGAAGGCAGCGAGCAGGACTGGTTGACACGCAACGCGGCTGGCTCCATGTGGGCGGGAAACGATCAGCAACTCGATCTCGGGAATCCGGATGCGCGCGAGTATGTAGTCGATGCCATCCGCAGCGTGGCGGCCGACTACAACGTCGACGGTGTACAGCTCGACCGGGTGCGTTACCCCGACCCCTCGGGAGCGGTGCAGGACTGGGGCTATAACCCGGGTGCGGTGGCAGCGTACCAGACCGAGACGGAGACCACCGTTATGCCTGCGCCGGGAGATGCGAGCTGGACCCAGTGGCGTCGTGACCGGGTGAACGTGCTGGTCTCAGAAGTCTCTGCTGGAGTGCGTGACGTGCGCCCTGAAGCGGTCATCAGCGTGGCGGCCATTACGTATGGCGCGGCGCCCCAGACCCCCGAAGCCTTCGCCTTTACTCGTACGTACGCTCAGGTGCTGTAGGACTGGCTGGCGTGGCTGGGGAGTGGGGAAGTGGACCTGGTGGTGCTGATGAACTACAAGCGTGAAGCGCGTGCGGATCAGGCGCGGGAGTTTGACGGCTGGAACCGTTTTGCGATGTCGGTCAGGGTGGGGGGTCAGGTGGCGGCTGGGACGGCTTTGTATATCAACACCGCTCAGGAGAATCTGGCGCAGGTTCGGCGGACCGTGGAACTTGGTCTGGACGGGTGGGTGGGGTATTCGTACCGCACACCAGAATTGGGTGTGGAGCAGGGGATGAAGACTGGAGACAAGGCGTACCGGGAACTGAGCAGGTTGCTGGTGGGGGAGAGCGCAGCGCGGTAGGGAGAATTGCGAAGAATGACCTCTAGGCGGAGTGTTGCTTTGGGTCGTAGGCTGAGGGCATGAACGAGCGGATCGTGATCGACCCGAATATCTGTAATGGACGACCGACCGTGCGGGGGACTCGCATCACCGCGCAGACCATCGTGGAGTTTCTGGCGGCCGGAGACAGTGTCGAGGATGTCCTGGAGGAATACCCTTCGCTGACCCGCGAGGATATTCTGGCGTGCCTGGCGTATTCGTCTCGCCTGCTGGCTCATCAATTCACGCTTGAGAAGATCGCTTGAATCCAGGGGGCTACTTGCTGGACGAGAATCTCTCGCCGCGGCTGAAGGCGGGCTTTGGGCCTGACGTTCTGGTAGTGCACGCACGTGACCTGGGAGGGGATCAGAGTGATCTCGCGTTGTGGACGTATGCGACGGAGCACGCTCTGGTGCTGGTGACGAAGGATGCGGATTTTACGGATCGGATGCTGGCTCTGGATGTGCCGCCTCCGTGGGTGGTGAGGCTGCATTGTGGGAATCTGCGGGCGCGGGAGATGCGGGCGTTTCTGGAAGCGACGTGGCCGCGTATTGAGGCGCTGTTGCCGACGCACCGGTTGTTGCAGGTGTATCTGGATCGGATTGAAGCGTTGGCATGAGGAGTACTTCTTGGTCGGGTTATCCTTTTGCAACCGGTACTTGTCAGAATATACCTCTATCCCCACCTCCCATCTCCCGCTACACCGTGATCTCCCTTTCCCTGCGCCTGCTTTCCCCCTGCATCCCGCGTGCGGGATGCTCTCAAGACTCCACTTTTCACCCCGGCGTCCCTCGCAGGCTCCTCATCCAAGCCTTAGCCCAGGCAGGAGCTTCACACCACTCCGCTTCAGTTCAGCCGGGAAGCACCCTGGCGCTCAGCTGAGCACGAAATCAAGAGAACACTACTGTTCCCCAAGCTGCAGCCCAGGCATAAGCAAGCGGGAACAGACGCAGTGCAGCTCAGGCAAGTGCTGTTGTCTCTGGTTCACGCGTCGGCATGGCGGAACGGGCTCGAACCTGGTGGGGTTCAGCAAGCTCAAGCTGGCACGACAGCATGGGGAAAAGCAGGGTGGGGAGTAGGGGACGGGGTTTGGGAAAGGAGGAAAGGAGGCAGGGATGTGCCTGCTTTCCCCTTGCATCCCGCGTGCGGGATGCTCTCCAGACTCTGATTTCACGCTGGCGTCAGCGGAACGCGGCCGTTCCTCAAGCTCCAGCACAAGCACAAGCAGGCGAGAACACATTCAGTGGGGTTCAGGCGAATGCTGCTGGACCTGACTTCCCCCTGAGCATCGCGGAACAAGCTCGGGGCTGATGGGGTTCAGCATGCTCAAGCAGGTGCAAGAGCATGGGGGAAAACAGGGGGGTTGTAAACAAGGAGAGAGGCCGCGGAGGAAAGGAGAATACGGAAGGATATATTCTTAAATAAACAAGGAACGAAGAGGCCGAAGCACCGCCTCAACAACCCACCCAAGAGCACGTCACACTGCTTAAGATGCGCACCCTCCTGACGCTCCTCACCCTCACCGGCACGGCCGCAGCCACACCCCCCCTGCTCAAGGCTCTCCTCGCGGTCACTGAGCGCAGCCTGAACATCTGCGCTTCTCTTCAGGCCACCGGCAGGCGCTAAGACACGCTGACGCTCTGGCCCGGACTGGCACCGCAGGGCCAGAGCGTCAGCAACAGTTCCTCAGAACGGCCCGGGAAGGTGGGGACCCTCGGGAGCGCTTGGTTCGCTTATGGGGCAGTCGCAATCCTCACGAGCTTGCTTGCCCTCCAGGCGGGCTGGATTACAGCGACGGTCCTCCTGGGATTGGCTGGCATCCTGACCTTCATTGCTCTGGGCGCACGGCGTGATCGGCAGCGTCCCGCTAAGCCGTAAAAGACGTGTAGTGCTGAAAAGTCACGAACATCATATAAAATGGAATGATGTTCAAATCTAAATTCATGAGATTAAGTTTAGTTGTTTCCATCATAATGGCCGCTGTTGTATTCGGATCAACTAGAGATCCCGTTCTAAGCCTATTACTTGTAGTGACGACATGCATCTTAGCTATTATGGTGGAGCGAATTAAAAGTTTCCGGAAAAGGCACTGATCTGCAGGAAAAGGTGCTGCTCTGCTAGCGAAAACCCCCGCCGGGGCAAGTCGTTTTCTTTCGTGTTCCTGCCCTATCAGAGGACTGCGATCCCCATAGAGAGCGGTCCAACCCGCTGCGTCCTGGAACTGACCTTTCGGACGTAAGCGCGGTCAGTTGTCCTGCAAGACAGCTGGTGCGCCTGGCGCTGAAGCGCGCCAACGTGATGATCCCGGCAAGTTGTGGAGACGCTCGCGTGCGCGTTCAGGCGCTCGGCGCAGCGTGGGTCTGGCATGATGACGTCACGGGAGGCACCCTACCATGCGACACGCCCGGGAATACGTCCTGAAAGCCGCACAGAACCTGTATGCACAGGAACACTCCACCCTGACGGCTCAAGCACTGTTCGAAGAGGCCCTACGCTTAGGCGGTAAACGGCCGTACGCGCTCCAGCCCGCTGTATTGAAAGTTTCGAATGAAGTGTTCAGTCCGCCAGGTGCTCCGCAGCGAACAAGAGGGCCTCATCCACAAGGAAGCCTGTGACCTCAAATTCCAGAAATCCGCCCTTGACCTTGGCCCGAGGGGCGCTGACCCACTGCCGGTCGGGCATGACCGGATGCTTGGCATCCACGGTCACGGCCAGGAGAATCAGGGGCGCGACCTGAGACGGATCCAGTTTACCCAGGGGCAACCTCACGAGAAACCGTCCCCGGTCTGCCGCGAGGACGTCTTGAGTCACCCGCACGGCATACACGGGGAGAGCCAACCTGACCTCCGGAGCCAGCGGCACAGGAAGAGCTGTGCTCGGCAGCCGTTCGACCGTCATACTCGTGCCTCGCACGTTGCCTGCCCGCCAGCGCGCAGGGGCCAGCACCTGCACACCGTCCACACCCACCAGCCTACCAGCAGGCCTGATCAGGCCTGTCACACTTGCCCTCCGCGGTGTCTGCTCATGGTTCTGGGCGAACGCGGGTGCCATCATGGCTGGATTGCCCGCCCATCCAGCCAGCACTGCCATGGCGACCAGTCTGGTGAACGCGCTGACCACGAATGGTTTGGCCGGAGTGAGGGCAGGGTTCCTTGGCACCTTTCCACACTAAGCCCAGAGATTACAAGGTGTACCAGATACCACGCTTGATGTAAGGCCTGTAAGGCAGAGGTCTCCCCCCAATGCGGGGACGGGCGGTGGGCGTTTCCCTCAGAAACTACGGGGAACGCCCGGGCGAGGACCACTCGAGATCGTCCGGAGTGCTGCCGCTTGCGTGCCCACCCAGCGCCCCCGCACGGTAAGGACATGACATCAGGACTGCGCCCCGCCGCTCAGGACCACAGCACGGCCACTTGCACCACTGCGGACATTCATGTGGCTCCTGAGGAGCGCCTGCATCAGACCGCCGCGACCCTCAACACTCCTCTTGATCAGCACGACCAGCGGGCCGTCAGGAAGCTGCTCGCGCCCCACGCCTGGCGCCTGGACCCCGTGAACGCAGAAGCATTGATGACGGTCCTTTGCTTCGTGGGTTTCGTGCTGCTGTCCGTGCTCCTTGCTGAGTTCTTCGTCCCGTGGCTGGGCGCTTATCGAGTTCTGGTTTCGGTCATCGTTCACACCCTGCTGATCGTGGTCTGCGCCTGGAGAACGGTTGAACTGTGGCGGGTGCAGGAGCACCGCGCAGCGCTGAAGGGGGTGACGTTGATCATCATGTGGGGTGGGTTGTTGTTTCTCGATGTGCGACCTGCCCTCGCTCCATAGACTGCGACGAGCCTGCCGTCTTCTGCGGCTTCTTTGAACGGACGCGCCTTCGATGACGGTTGGAACTGGGAGCAACCTCACCGCGGCTGGTGCTCCTCTGACTTATAACGAGTGCTCATGCTCAAGCCCACCGTCATGCTGGTTGAGGACAATACAGCTATTCGTACCCTCCAGCGCGTGCTGCTGATCCGCGCGGGCTACACCATCGTGGAATGCGCGGATCTGGCGGGAAGTAGGCAAGTGCTGTCCACGGTATGTCCAGCAGTGGTGGTGCTGGATGTCCACTTGCCGGACGGTTACGGCTTGGTCAAAAGCTTTTCCTCGGGCTTGGGATTTTCAGTCATACCGGACGTTACCGGTCAGGCTGCGTCAGCACCATGAGTGTCACGTAAACCGAATTATCGTCTGACTTTGTTCGAGCACTGGGTCATCCATAAAGCCTGGAACCTGAGGTTCATGTTCGCCCTGTCCAGGCGCCCTCCTTTCTCCTCGAAAGTGTGAAGTTTATCTCATACACTCTTTCATCCAGCCTTTAGGTTGAAGGCATGGAACTCCTCCAGCACTTCCTCCTGATCGATGACAACGTAGCTGATCAGATGCTGGCCGAGGAAGCCTTCCATCAACTCTGCCCGGAATGCACCCTCACTTGCGTCTCTGACGGCGCCACTGCGCTGGACATGCTGCGGGCCCGGGTCATCCAGCCCGACGTCATCCTGCTGGACATCAACATGCCCGGCATGAACGGCTTCGAAGTCCTTCACGCGCTCAAAGCCGACCCTGAGATGGCCTTGCTGCCTGTAGTGATGCTCTCGACCTCCAACGCACAGGAGGACGTCCGGCAGGCGTACACCCTGCATGCCAGCTCCTATCTGGTCAAGGCAGGAGATTTTAGTCACTTCCTGCAGCAGATCGACCAGTTTCTCGGCTTCTGGCAGAAAAGCCGCATCGCGCACGGCTCCGCCGGAAAGCAACGCTGACTCCGTCCCGAACCGGTCAAGGCCAATGTAGGCGACGGTAATCAGTTCGCCCGTGCGGCGCGAGCGTTCCACCATCTGCTGGAGCTGAAATGTGAACGTGGCGCGATTGACCAGCCCGGTCAGGGCGTCCGTTCGGGCCTGATGAGCCAGGATTTCCCGCAGGTCATGCAGGTGCCCGACCAGGGCGCCCAGCAGCATGCCCACGACCGCACTCACCTAAACAGGGGTGGCACGTCGATGATTCCATTCACATGGTAGAAGCCCGCCACGATGGCTGGAATGCTCAGGGCACCGTGCAGCAGGCCCATTCATGCTCCGTTAACGCTGGCAGCTCCGGCGAAATTCAGGTACGCCAGCGCGGTCGCGGCCACATCGGCTGTGGCGTACAGCCGGGGGAACACAGCGATGTACACGCCCCAGGCGAGGAGCGGAAGTACATGCCGGATGAAGCCGGTTCGCATGATGTGCCGGTAGTCTGGCGCATTTCACCTCACCTGTGTCTCGCGGAAAGGTCAGGTGCGTCAGGGGTGCACTGAGCGTGTCAGGGGTGGGTCTGCATGTCGCGCAGCATGAAGCCCCTTTTTCAGGGCCAGCACGATTACAGCGACACGGGCAGCGTAAACCCGAACGTCGCCCCAACCCCTGGATCGCTCTGCGCGAACACCTGGCGCGATGCCGCAGGAAGCCAGGCTGAAGTCACAGGGCTGGCCTTCTGACCAGACCTGGAGTGGAGGGCCAACCGGATTCGGAGTTCATGTTGGTCCCTAATCTGCGGCATTGTTGGCATGTCCGGACATCAGATTGGGGATCGTGCGGCTCTCCTGCGCTGCCGGACTTCGCCGAAGGCACCGCCAGGGAGCTGGCCGTTGGCCTTGCCGAAGGAACTGAAGGCTTCCTACCTGACCGTCCTGGTCCCGCTGTGCGACCTGGTCATGGCGGCTCACCCTTCCTTGAGAAACCGGGTGCCACACCCGGCGGACCAAGCAAATCTCATCGCGCGCCCCGCAGGACGGGCGTGATACTGCGGCATGACCGGCTCCGCTTCCAACGTCGACTACGAAGGCCTCAGCCTGCGGGTCAGCCAGGAGGGCCTGGGCAGCCTCAATCCCGTTGAACGCGTCACCTGGCTGGTCATCAACACCAACATGGAGATCCTGCTCGGCGGGCTGTACGGCTTCTATCACAACTCTTCCGGTGATTACGCGGCGCACGCCGTCGAAGCCCTGGAGCAGATTGGCGTGCATACCGCCGGGCAGGCCCTCCGGGATGCCAACGTCCTGTTTCCCGGCGGGATGTCCAGTTCCGAGTGGCAGCCGCGCCGCGAACAGCTTGACCGGATGGAAGCCAGCGGCACCGACCGCTTCGATACCCTCACGGGCCTGCTTCAGGACGCGTCCAACGACGAAATTCCCGATGGCCTGGAACGGTACGTCAACAGCCACGCTCGCCACTTGCCTTTCATCCCGGTAGGCCTGCATGTCGGCTGAGCTGCGCTGTCTCCATGACGCGTTCATCGCCGAGTGCCTGACCCCCATGCAGGACTTGCGCGATGAACCGGGCGTCCAGGCCATGCGCCGGATTCTGACACTCGAAGCGGACATCCGGCGGCTGCTCAGGGACTTCCCGCCCGGCACGCCGTACGCGCTCGCCCCGGATCACCGTGCGCGCCTGCACGCTGCACAAACTGAACTCGAGGCCCGCTGGCAGGCTGAACTCGCCATTCTCGACTCCCGTGCCCGCCAGGATTACGTGATCCTGCGGCGCCATCAGCGCGCGTCGCAGGTGCTGGGCCGTCCGCTTGACCAGTGGGTGTGGGGACTGGCTGTCCCTGGTCTGCTGCTCCTGCTGATCGCTGTCCTGTTCCCCGCCGTGCCGGCCGGGTTCGGCGTGACGTTGCTGGCCGCTGCGGTGCTGCGCAGCGCGGACCTGTCCGGCCGCCACAAAGGAGCCCTGGCCCGGCTGTCGGACGCCGCGCCCGGCAGCCCGCCGCCGTCTAGCCCGGCGCCCTCCCCGTGACGGATCCCGAAAACAGCAGATGTTGACCCCACGCGGCCTTCTTCACGGCCTGCCCTCCCGGCATGACGGATCACCGGATGTGCTGGGTGACTCGCCCGCCTGGAGGACGATGAGGTGGAGGCAGTCGTGCGTGGCGCAGCGGGCCAATTGGTGCTGTTGTACTTACCGACGTACAGCCCTTGGCTCAACCTCATTGAGATGTTGTGGCGGCACTACCGGCGTGAGGTGACGAGCTGTGAGCCCTTCGAGAGTGTGGCTGCCCGCATGACCCTCATGGCTGGGTGTGAGTGCCCGCCTCCTGCTCTACCACTTCGGCATCCCCCCCTTCCTTCCGCCGCACGCCGCGTCAGCACCAGGCGCGCGGCGTGCTCGCCGGACTGCACCGCGCTCCCCAGCAGGCCGCCCTCCAGTGGCGACGTTTCTGCCCCAGCCCAGAACAGACGGCCGTCCAGTGCAGGGTCACGCAACAGCGGATGGCCGTACGCCGGCAACACCTTCGGTGGTGCCTCATCCTGAGCGGTACTGGACAGCCGCTCCCGGGTCCAGTCCACCTCTTCATAGGAGCGTGGCAGCAGCGCCGCCGGTCCAAACAAGCGCCCGAGTTGCGCCATCACCAGCTGCTGTCATTCCTCCGGAGGAGCGCTGCGCACCTCCGCATGCGCGGTAAAAAAACTAAACAGGGCACCAGCCCCACCGTCCGCGGGCGAGGCGTCGTGAATTTCTTGGAGGGGCCCAGCGTAACTGACCGCAAACCCGGACAGGCCCGGCTGGACTCAAGGGTCACGGCAGCATGATCCAGGAAGAGTCAGCGTACCTGGTGCTCCGGCCCAGCCCCAGACCCTTGCGGCGGGGGCTGCGGGGACTGAAGCGTTCGTGCACGCCGTGCGGGACACGACCGATCACCTGATGCTGCGCGCCACGGCCGGCAGCGGGAAGACCACCACCCTCACTGAAGCCGCCTGGCACCTGCACACCCTCAAGCCCGCGGTGTACTTCGCGTACAACAAGCACCCCGTCGAGGGCGTCGCCGCCCGCCTGCCGGAGCGTGTGCGCGCCAGCACCCTGCACGCGTTCGGCCGCCGCATCCTGTGCCAGCACCGCAACACCCAGCTCGGCATCAACTGCGGCATGAGCTTCCTGGATCAGGTCCAGGAAGGCAACCAGGGCCTCATCCGCGGCCTGAGTTCACAGGCTGGCGTTTTACCCCGCCGGAATGCCGTGTAGGTGCTGCAGGAAATCCGCACTGACCCATCATTGAGATTCCTGAAGGTGGTGGTGTTCAGCAGCTCCGAGGCAGCTTCAGTCCCCGCAGCCCCCGCCGCAGCCCCCACCGTCCCCGCCCGAATCCCCGCTGCCGCCGTCACTGCCGCTCTCGTCGGCCGCGTAGCCCAGGGTCATGAGCGTGCTGCTGCCTGCCCCGTCGCTGCCGCTGCTGGCCTTGCGGCCCTCCTGGGCCCTGGCCTGGGCGGGGCCGCGCAGTAGGTGAGCGACGCCCAGGGCGGCGGCCAGGGCGAACAGCCCGAAGACGAGCCCGGGGGGCAGCAGGGCGATGGCGAGCATGGCCGTGCCGACGATCGCCGCGCCTGCCCAGCCCCTCTCTCCCCGCCCGCTGCGGGGGCGCAGGGGCGCGCGGCGCGGGTCAGGCCAGATGGCCAGGGGCGCGGGGGCACCGAACAGCTGCTCGTAGCAGTCGAGGGTCTGCAGGTAGACCCCTCCCAGGCGCACGGCGTCCTCGGGGCTGCTCGCGGGGTTGTGGTGCAGCGCGCGCCCCAGGACCTGTGGCAGCCGCTCCCAGTAGTCCTGGGTGTAGGTCAGGTGCAGGTGCCAGGCCTCGTCGACCAGGTGGCTGGGCGAGACTGGGCCGAGCGTGCTCAGGTGCAGGAAGCGCCGGTACTCGCCGAGCACCTCGTGGGCGCGTGCCCGCTTGCCCAGCAGGCGCTGGAGCTTGAGCTCCATGCCGGCCGGGAAGGGGTAGGACAGCACCGCTGCGTCCCCGGTGGGGGAGGCGGCGGTGCCAGTGGAGGTCAGGTGTGGGGTGGTGACGGGTGCTGCGTTCATGCCGTGGTGCATGTTGGCCCTCCTCGGGAGCTGCCGGCTGGGTGGGAGGGCTGCGCCTTCCCTATGCTCCTATGGTCAGGCGCGCGCGTCATGCAGATGTCAGCTGCCCTGTCAGCTGAGGTTGAGGTGATACTCGAAGGCGTGCTCGGTGGCCCCTTCCAGATCAGCTGGCGGCCGTCGAGCCCCTGAGCCAGCGCTTCGGCCTGCCTGTCCTACTCACTCCCGAGGACCGCCTGGTCTGCGCTGCAGCTGCCCGGCCCACGAACAGCCACGGTCGGCTGGTGGTGACGGGGTAGCGCCAATTACTCCGATGGAAGCGTTCATGCCGGGAGGTCGCAGGACTGTTGAGCAGGGGGCGGTCACCGAGGTAATCACTCAGGACAGGGGTCAGGCCACGCCAGGTGAAACGACCGCTGCCTTTACCGGGAATGAAGATCCAGCTGCCTTCAGGCGGGTAACGAAGGTGCCAGTTCTTCAGATCAGGCGTGTCGGGCATACGGGGCCTCCTGGGATGGGCAGTATGCCGACTGTACGGGAAGTCTGGGACCCTTCAGCCCACCGCGCGAACGAGCAGGATTCACAATGGTCGCGATCCTGCGTGGTTGTCCGTGTTTCTAGCTCGGGATGCACTGAGACCACCGGAGACCGTTCACCCAGTCCGGTCAGCCATCCTTCGAACCTGTGAGTCCACCGTTAGGAAGCCCCCGGTACCCTACAGGCACCTCACGCCAGGACGGTGCCGTATGAAACGCTCCCTGATCCTCCTCCCCTGCCTGCTCACGTCGGTCGCGCTGGCCCAGCAGGGCAACAACGCCCGCACCTCCAGTCTCACCCGCCTCTCCCTCACTCCTGGCGCCACGCGGGTCACGGACCCGGCCGCCACCCGTGAATTCGGGCAAGTTTTGAACGCACTCGCCAAACAACAAAATGGTGGCTGCCAGGCCAGCGAGTACCTGGTCTGGGATGCCGAGCTCGCCGAGCAGGTCAGTGCCGATCTGGCTGTCGGGTTCAAAGCCAGAAGCATGACCTTCAAGCTGCTGGAGGAGGACGAGGACGAGGAGAGCTCCTCCCTGTCGTTTCTGCTGACTGAGAAGACCAACCGCTATGTCGGCCTGCTGTACGCGGATGCCGAAAGCGTGGTGCTGGGCTGGTGCCAGCTCAAAGCCAGCGTGAGTGTCAAGCCGGCCACGCCCGCCCCAGTCAGGCCCGCCGCGCCTGCTCCCGCCAAGTCTGCCGCCGTCCAGGCGCCGGCTCCCCAGCGCACCACCGGTGCGGCTCTAGCAGGGGATTACGTGTGCCTGAGTGGCGGCGCGCCGGAATTGTCGGTGGCCGGCCCGGTGTCACAGGCGCCAGTCAATCCAGCCGCGGCGCAGATCCGCAGTTACGCGAACGCCTCCAAGTACCGCCTGTACGCCAACGGTACCTGGGGCGACCTGACCTTCGGGGAGAAGTACGTCAACCAGAAGGGTTACAAAGGCACCTACAGGATCCTTGGGAACGGCGATGTGGACCTGCTCAGCGACCCGGGGGCTCGACTGTACCTGTTCCGGGCCCTTCCTACCACTGACCGCCGCCTGGCGCTCGTCGAGGTGCACCAGCCTGCGGACCGCTACAAAGCGCAGTTCTGCATCCGTGTGGATTGAACCGCTGCCAACAGAGCTGTGTTGCCCCCGAGGATCGCACCCAGCCCCAGGATGTTCCGTGGCGTCTGGCCATAGTGCCAGGAGGTGCGGTCCATGTTTCCGTGATGTGTGTCGAAACCAAAAGAGCCTATCTTCCCCGGCAGAAAATGATGTATTCATCAGGCGTACGCTGACATCGCGCGTCCTCCAAGGAGCGGGGGGCCGGCACAGGTGGGCACCGTGGTTGGCGCGACCATGCTGGCCATGGCGCTTGCTTCGCCCCTGACCGGCGTGCTGGCCGATGCCTGGGGACGCCGCCGGACCGTGCTGTGGGCGTGATCAGGCCACTGATGGTCAGGCCGCCGGCTTGGATGCAGATGAATTCGCCACCACTGGTCATGCTCTTTCAGCCTACCGTGTGACGCGCGATCGAGATTTTTGCCGTTAAGCTGCTTGAGATGGGGACGTTCACCGAGCTCATCGCGAAGCAGAACCACTGATCATCAGGGTGGGGGCATTCACCCGAACGGTCCGGTATTCGCCCGACCCTGGGGTTTGTGGGACAGGTTTGATCTGCACTTGTGCCCAGACGTTGAGGGCATGGTTTCCTCGGGGGAGGCCGAGAGCGACATAGGTGGTGATCTTCTCGCCCACCCGCCAGCTTTGAGGTGGGCGAAGAATGGCCAGGCATGGGCTGGGTTCCTTGAGGGTGATCTCGGGCGTCACCCTGGACTCGGCTGAGGTTGCCATTCCGACGAGAAAGGGCCGCGGGCAGGCATCGGCAATCAGCAGATCAACGAGCCCTGAATTGACGATAGACACCGCGAGGCCCCGGTAGAGTGGTCTGACCTCAACGGTGAATTCAGGCGCAGTCGAACTCGCGGTGGCAGACCCGGCAAGAACGACGGCGGTCGTGGCGAGAGCAAGGACCTTCACTCTGCCAATAGTACGAGGCTGTGAACCTGTTCCTTGCCGCATTCCAGCACGATGGAGTGCCCACGCCGGAACGCTGGGGTCTGCACATTGGACTCCCTGGTGTGGCACTACCTTCCGCACCTCCGGTACCGACCCCCAGCTCTTCGGACACGATCCCACCCCCGGGATCGTGTCTGTGCATGCGGACGCCTCCGGCCGCGCCCTCGTATGGTGCCGGGAAGGGAAGACGGTCACCCTGGAGCGCACCCGGTACCGCCCGTGGCTGTACGCCCGCGACCTGAGTGATCCGCCGCTCATGCCGGCTGATGTCCTGCAAGACCTGCGCGTACAGCGTGGCTTCCGGCGTCTGCCCTCTGGACTGCACCCAGCCTTCCCGCACGGCCACCTCCGTGATCGCGCGGTAATGCATTGGTTGCCGGTTGGCGTACACTTCGAGCACTCTCGCGGCAGCGTTCAGGAAGGACAGGCCGGGCGTCTGCGGGCTGTTGGGGCTCACTGCAGGCCCTGGTTGAGTCGCCGGGGAAGCACCCACGAGTGCTGAGAGTGTGAACGTGTTCGGGGCCGTTGGGACGAACCGGCTGGCACGCCCGTGCTGTTTGATGTCGATGGACAGGCGGGAGGACACGGGGTCCGCCGGGTTCTGCGGTGGAGTCGCCCACCAGCCTCGTGCGAGCAGCCTCGCGGCAATCTCCCGAACATGCAAGGGGGTTTGCTCCGCTGCCAGGACTTGAGCGATGGCCTCCGCGAGCGTCGGGGAGCCTGCAGCCGGAGGTGACGCCCCCTCCTCAACAGGCGTTGATCGCGGCACCTGGTCGGGGCTGGAATGCTAATTGCGCACCATCTGCTTGACCTGAGCGGGATCGACTGTGGTCGCCTGAAGTCCTTCCGGCGTGAGTTGCCATACGCCCGTGCTCACACGCTGAAGGTACCCGGAGGTTTTCAAGTACGTGCGCGCCCAGGCAAGCCGGTAAGCCAAAGAAGTCTGCCCTGTCGTGCCGTGAGGCTCCCGCACGACGTCCTCACTGAGGCTCAGGCGCTCGATCACCCGCTGTTCGATCTCGGTGTTGGTGGCCTGGCCTCCGAGGTCCTGGAGGGCATGGACCGTGGGCTCCAGAAGTTCGTCATACGTCGGCACGGGCATTGGCGTCATCGTACTGGACGACACGGACTTCACATCCACCAGTGAAGCAGGAGACTGCTACGCTCGTTCACGGCATGAGCCTCACCCACCTGATCCGGGAAGACCCCCAGGTCCGCGCCCGCCTGAAAGAAGTCCTGCGCAAACCGCGCATCACTGCTGGCCCCATGCTCGTCGAACCCAGAAGCCGGCGGTACAACGTCACCGGCACCGCCTTCGATTACCTCCTGCGCTTCACCCTCGAACGACGCCACCCGGACACCTGCACCCGCCACCCGGAATGGGTTGCCGACCTCGCCGCCCGGCAGGTCCGCAAGCACCGCAAACGGGCGCTTAATGCCGTGAGCGACATCCACGTGCTCGTTCGCCAGTACCGCGCGGGCGCCAGCGTGACCGAGGACGTCGCCCGGGCATGCACCGTTCTCGCCAAACTCGACCTGGTGTACCGTGCCGGGTGGGAAGACCCCGACCCCCCCCGGCCCCGGCAGAGCGCACCCGCGTTCGGATGGAGGAAGCACTTGAGCGGAATACAGCGGCTGTGTTCCACCGGACGCAGCTGCCTCCGTCGGCGAGACCTCCTGGTGACCGGTCATAAGCTCAACAGTCCCTCTTCCACGCTGAAACCAGGGAAGCAGACGCGTCAGTAGAACGCCCACAATGACTCGCGGCGTGCCACAGTCGCTCATGCCAACCCGCGATCGATCCCAGGTGAGGGCGTGACATGCCCCTGAGCCCCGACTTCTTGCCCCGGACCCTGCTCCTGGTCCTGATCATGGTTCCTTTCACCCACTGGCTACGTCGCCAGGGCATGAGGAGGTGGGAGGAGGTACTCCTCGTGATCCTTGTACTTGTGGCGTTCCAGCTGTTGTGGGACTGGGTGCTCTGGGACCTGCTGACTTGAGGCCGCGCGACCCTCGTTCCTGGAAGATCATGGAGAACTTTCCACCTAGTGACGGCGTATCTGCTTCATGCTGATCGTGAAGAGCACCACAGTCTTCCTGAAACGCTTCTATGACCTCAATGGTGAGCAGATCGGCACGCTGACAATCGCTCCCTGGGTAGGAGGAGCTCGCAACGGCCGCTTGAACCTGGGGCACGATGACGTTGCCAAGCTTGAATTGACTGGCAGGACGTACCGCCTGGAATACGAAGTGTCCAACCTACGCTCGTTCGGAGAAAACGACATCCGGTATTTCCTGATGGATGGCACAACGGTTCTCGCAACCGCTGCCGCTTATCATCACGATAACAAGCGCAAATGGGATCTCGAGATAGACAGCCGGTCATTTGAACTCGTCAATCGCAGCAGCTGGCACCGGCTCCGCTTTGCCCTGATGCAGGACAACGCTCAGGTTGGTGAAATTCAAGAAACCACGCGCCTGTTAGCGGTGACGAGAACCTATGAGGTCAGGGCACCGGGATCATTCGACCCGGTGATTCAGGCTTTTCTGTATCACCTTGCGGCAGTCCGCACGAACGCATCGTGATCACGGACCACAACACGTCGGGGATCTTCATGACCGCCAACCGTGACAACCGTGGGTACGAGATGGTGCTGGAAGCCCCGACGTCCTCCACTAGGATGCTAAGCAATGACCACCGTCCTTGATCACGTGTGCAACGGGCGCTGGCTGGACGTCAGGACCTTCCTCGAACAATCGCCTCCGCTGGGTGATCCCGACGCCAGTGCGCTGCTGGCCGAACTGTGCTACCACGGGCAGCCTGAGCTGGTGGTTTTCCTGCTCACGCTGGGCGCGAATCCGGACGTGCCCTACCACCTGCACAGCGCTTCCCCGCACGCCTATGACCTGGAGCCCGGGACTACCGCCGTGGGCCAGACCATTCTGGGCTCGGTGTGGGGCCGATATGACACGCTCAGTACCCTCGAAGCGCTGTTGAGCGCCGGAGCGGACGCGAACCTGCACACCTTCTCCGGGTACACCCCGCTTCAGCTGGCAATCGCGTTTGACCGTCCCGCATTCGCTGAGGCGTTGCTGCGCCGCGGCGCGGATCCGTACCGGCCCTCAACCGACCTTGACCGGCCGGACGCTTTCGTATTTGCACAAGATCACCCGTGGGCCAGGGCACTTCTGAGCAGCCACCAGGGGTAACCGCCCGGTGATACCAGCTTCCTGTGGGTCGTCACGGCAGCGGCCGGTTCCTGAGGCGCGTACACCCCGGCAGGCTAGCGGGAGCATGAGCGGGTGTTGGTATTACGGTTCCTTATCCAAGGAAGAGCCCCGTCCTGGCATCAAGGAGGGAACTGGCCACGTCAACCCTAGCAGGGATACCGGCAGACTCTTCTCTTATTCCGGTACAGCGTTCTGGACTTCCTGAAGCACGTACCCCCATCCCCGTTCCGTGCTGATGGTGACCCGGTCCGACAACCCTCTCAGCTTCCGACGCAGGTGACTCATGTGAACGTTGACCAGCGCGGTTGAATCCGAATCCTCCCTCCCCAGGGAACGCTCGAGAAGCCGTCGGGGCACGACCACTTCCGGGTGAGACATCAGAATTTCGAACAGCTGGCCTTCCTGTCGTGTCAGGTCCACCTGCTGCTGACCCACTCGCACGCACCGCTGAACCAGGTGAAATTCCACGTCCCTGAAGTTGAACCGCCCTGAGGCGAGTCCGACCGCACTAGACCCAAGGTCAGCCGTCGCGGCCAGTTCAGCCTCATTCATAAGACTGGAGGCTGGACGTGCTCTCACGGCCTCGTCATGGGTGCCGCGGTACCCGGGTGCCAGAGGACCTGCCGGGAAAGCTGACTCGCGACCCCGGGACTCCTGTTGACGGTTCAGCACCGCTTGAACCGCATGGGCTGTCGCCTGCAGGAGGGTGCGCTCCTCCCGCTGCCACGGGCGACGTTCGAGACGCACCACCGTGAGCAGTGCCGGTTCCCCTGATCGCGTCACGAGCGGGAACCACGCTACAGGACCGGAGCCCGAACCTTGCAGGGACCCCGGCACCCGCTGTATGCCGGCGAAAGCATCCATGAACAACGGCCTGGCAGGGTAGTCAGTTGAAGGCAACGGCAGAGGCTGGTCCGTGACGGCTGGGGGTATGGTCCAGCGCACTTCACCGTCAGGCTCCGGCAGGCGGAGGCTCAGCAGGTCCACCTGCACGCTCTCATGCAGGAGCGGGCCGAGCCCGTCCAGGTACTCGGTGACGCTCAGCGGGTGAATCGCGAGGTCTGTGACAGCCTCATGCACCCTCAGGAGGCTGGTCGCGTGTTTGAGTTCACTCACTATCCGCGTGCTGGCCTGCAGCTGGGTGCCGAGCCGGATCCGGTCAAGACGCCACTCCAGTTCATCTATCGCCAGGGCCGCGAAGTCACCCAACCGCTGGGCATCTTCATTGGTGAATTTACTGCGGGCGTCATAGCTGATGATGCAGAACGAGCCGAGTTGATGCCCGTCCGGAGTGACCAGGGGTGCGCCCGCGTAAAACCGGACGCCCGGGTGACCCGTGACCAGGGGATTGTCATGAAAGCGGGCGTCCTGCGGAGCGTCAGGAACGACCATCACCCCGCCGCACAGGGGGCCGTTCGCAGATGCATACTTCACCTCTCGCCGCGGGTGCAAGATGGTTGCATGACCTCCCTTGGGCATGCCCTTGCGTGCGCAGGAAGCATTCGACGCTGCCAGCCTGCGGGAGGCACTCGCTGGCCGTATCGTCGTAAGCGTCGGCAGCCACCTCCAGCGCGACGAGGACATCCTCGCGCATCTGTCAGACGCCGAACGAGCTGCTGCCCTGGACCGCTTTGCCCAACTGCATCGGCACAAGATTGACCTCGCAGACGAGATTCTGGTGATCAATGTCGGTGGATACACGGGCGAGACCACCCGGAAGGAGATCGCCTATGTCCAGCAGCGATTCGTCCCAGGACCTCGACTACCTTACCTAGGTGCGACAGCCCGCCGTCGTTTTTTCTCGAAATCAGCGCCCGCATGACGTCCGGGGCCTTATTGGTGGTCCGTTGGCTTGCCAACCCAGTGCTTCGAAGTGCCGTATTGATGGGCAGAGGCAGCACTTTTGGACAGGCGCAGGCCCTCGCTGAAGCAGCGTCAGAGTCGCTGGCCCTGGAGCACCCACCTGGGCCGTATTTCAGACGTCCTGGACGCTATTGCATTCGACTTCCTACCTCGCACCTATGCACCGGCGAGCCGCAGGACGGGCCCATGGACCAGTCAGAGCGGTCCGGCAGTCAACAGGCGCTGCCGGTCCGTGAGTTCCGTCCGCACGCCGTGATCAGTCACTGGCCACACACAGGTGGTCTCGCCCTCCGGAAACATCACGCGCAGCTCCCGCCTCGCGCCAACGTCTCCAGCGGCTTCAAGGGAGATCTGCCAGCCGGTGAGCGTCATCGATCTATCTTCCCCGGTCAGCGCGCCCGTGACGAGTCGCTGAGCCTGCCCCACCAGGGACGGGCTCACGTCGAACATCCACACCCGCCGCGCCTCGCCGTCCTCCAGCACGTACCCGCGCACCCGCGGGGTCGCGCCGTACACCACGACCTCCACCGCGGTCTTCAGACCATGGTGCTGGTAAACCAGGGTAATGGTCTGATCCGGGAAGGGCAGCGTCATTCGTTCATCATGACCCACGGTGATGCGCGTCAGGCGTTCACGGTCCCGTCACCCGGTACGGCTCCTTTCGGGCTGGCCCCCCAGCGGTTCACGTGCGGGACGCTGTCCACCATCAGCAGCACCAGCAGGCCCGCCCAGCCCAGTACGGCCGTCACGATCCACCACGGCCCCCAGACGACCGTCACGCCTGGATCCGTCACTGCGCTCCACGGCACGAACAGCAGCAGGGGAGCTAGCAGCAATTGCCACCATCCACTCAGCCCCGCGTCATGCAGCCGCCGCGCGCCCATACCCAAGGTTGGCACCAGGAACGCCGTGGCCACCAGCAGGTCTACGCCCTCCACAATTCGGGCCAGGAGGGTGCCCTCGCGCACCACCAGTTGAAACGCGCTCAACACCAACGACACCACGGCCGTCGCGAGCATGAACCGCCAGAAGTCACGCCGGCGCACGCGTCCTTTAAAGCTCACGTAATCATGACGCAGCACGTCCACCAGGTGCGTCCGGAAGAACGACATCAGACCCCCTGACGCGCGAGCGTCCCGTCACGTGGTGTGAATTTGCTGGCAGGCACAAGCAGAAGCATTCCTGTCACTGTACCTGCCCGCTCAACCCCATCCGGGCCAGGATGCCCGGAAGACCCGGTGTTGTCCTGCACATCGGCGAGCCACGAAGTGTGACGCGAGACCAGCGTTTCAATGATAGGCCATTGACCAAATGTGACTGTCAACACTCATCATCGTTGGCGTATGCTGACTGGGGCATGAAGGTTGACTGCGCTGCTGCAGTCCTTTCAAGGAGCTAGTTCCATGAAAAGAAACCCCCCGATGATGCTGTGGCTGTTTTCTGACGAACTTGAAGCCAAACTTGCTGGTGTGCGCCGCCCTGACACGAACGCGCGTACCCCCAGTGCTTCCGCGGTTGATGATCACGAGCAGCGTTCGCTCCTTACGTACCAGCAGGTGCCGGCCCTGCGCGCCTGAAGGTCAACGCATTGGACCGCCTGCTTCCCGTTTCGGAGAAGCAGGCGGCCTTCAAGGTGGTGTAATGGCGGCTCAGGGCACGCGGTTGGCTTCCAGAGCGTATGCGCGGGCGTCCATGATGGCCTGATCCGTGCGGTCACCTGTTTTTGCTGGCGTGCTCGAGCGGAAATACAGCGTGCAGTTTGACGACCGCGGTCGGTTGTATCTGAGGCAGATCACGGAGAGCGGCGAACACATGAAGCGGCTGGTGGACGACCTGCGCCTGAACAGCCTGCGCTTGACCTGAAGCCCGGGAAGGGTCATTCTCCTCGCCTGCTGGACGTACGCTGTCTGCATGATGTCGCGCTCTTCCCGCATGGCTTCGTCTGCCCGCGATCCGAGCTCGCCGCGCGTCAAGCGTGACCCGAAACAGCTCGCGCGGCTGCTCGCCTACGCGCGGCCCTACCGCGGGATGTTCCTGCTGGGGCTGGTTGCCACGCTGCTCTCCAGCGGCCTGAATCTTGTATTTCCGCTGCTATTCGGGCAGCTGATCGACGCGTCTTTTCTGCGGGTGGGGAGCACCGACACCGGGCTGCTCGACCGCACTGTGGTGGCCCTGCTGGGCATTTTCGCGTTGTCCTCTCTGTTCGGTGCAGTACAGTCGTACCTGCTGTCCAGAGTGGGAGTAAGCGTGGTGGCCGACCTGCGCAGAAGCCTGTTTGCGCACCTGCTGACCCTCTCGCCACGGTTCTTTGCAGAGCACAAGACCGGCGACCTGACCAGCAGGCTAACCGCCGACGTGGGTACGGTGCAGACTGTGACCAGCACGGCGCTCGCGCAACTTGCCGCGCAGGTCGTGAGCCTGATCGGCGCGGGTACATTACTGGTGCTGACCAGCCCGCGCCTGAGCCTGCTGACGCTGGCAGTGATCCCATTGGTGATCGGAATCGCGGTCATGATAGGGCGCCGCATCCGCAAAGTCAGCCGGGAAGTGCAGGACCGGGTGGCCGAAGCCAACGCCAGCGCCGAGGAAGCCATCAGTGGTGTGCGCGTCGTGCAGAGCTTCACGGCCGAAGACATCGAACGCGGCCGATACGGCCAGGGCGTGCTCGCCTCCTTCCTGGCGGCACTGCGACGGGCCCGGCTTCAGGCGTTGATGGGCGGCACCATGAGCTTTCTGACCTTCGGTGCGCTGGCGGTCATGCTGTGGTTCGGCGGACGCCAGGTCATGGCGGGTGACCTCACGCCAGGCAACCTCGTCACGTTTCTGATCTATGCCCTTCAGGTCGGCGGGACGGTAGCAGCACTGACCGGTATTTCCAACCAGTTTCAGGAGGCACTCGGAGCTTCAGGCCGCATCTTCGAACTCCTCGACGAGCGCAGCGACCTCCCGGAGACGACCGCGCCTGTCCCACTGCCCCGTGCCCAGGGCAGTGTCGCCTTCGACCGCGTGACCTTCGGTTACGGCGGGGCGCCGATCCTGCGCCGGCTGAATTTCGATGTGCCCGCTGGACAGGTGGTTGCGCTGGTCGGGCCCAGTGGCGCAGGCAAGACGACACTGGTCAACCTGATTTCGCGCTTCTGGGACGTGAGCGAAGGAGCGCTGCTGGTTGACGGGCACGATGTGCGTGCGTATGCCCTGCGCGACCTGCGGACGCAGGTGGGGCTAGTGCCGCAGGAGACGCTGCTGTTTTCTGGCAGTATCGAGGACAACATCCGCTACGGGCATCCGGGCGCCAGCCCGGCAGAGGTTATGGCGGCAGCCCGAGCCGCGAACGCCCACACCTTTGTTCAGGATTTCCCGCAGGGGTATGCGACCCTCGTAGGTGAGCGCGGCGTCAAGCTCAGCGGCGGCCAGCGGCAGCGGGTGGCGATTGCCCGCGCGCTGCTGAAGAACCCGCGCATTCTGATTCTCGATGAGGCGACCAGTGCACTCGACAACGAATCTGAAGCGCTGGTGCAAGAGGCGCTGGAGATGCTCATGCAGGGGCGCACCACCTTCATCATTGCGCACCGCCTCTCGACGATCCGGAACGCTGAACGCATCCTGGTTTTGAACGCCGGAGAGATTGTGGAAGACGGAACCCATACGGAATTGATGAAAGCGGACGGCCTCTATCGAGAGCTGTACGAACTTCAGTACAGAAAGGAGCAGGTGGCTCGTGCGGAGCTGGTCTGACAGACGCCAGTCCGCTGGCCATGATGCCAGGAGTTTGCTGACGCTCCCCGCTTCATCGCTGGTCTAAGTTGCTGCGTCTTCTGCGTTCTGGCGCACTGCGCCGCAGTGCGCCGCCCGGACTGGACAGCCTCACGGATCTCCTGCTCCCGGTGGGGCAGAAGTTTGCGCTTGCGTCCCCCAACGCGGCCCTCCAGCCGGATTGAAGCTTATTGTTTATCAACCCTTCTAGGGTATGCAGCCGAAGGGTCACGGTGCGTCTGCAGTTCTCGCAGAGTATTCGGAGTTAAGGTGAGCCGCAGCAGATATGGGTCACCCGTGGGGTCCCGGCGGCCCTGGTACTTGCGGTGCAGAGCGTAGAGTTCACGCTGTAACGCCTTGGCGTCACCTTTAGCCAGGATGAGCGTGGCGGTGTTGTCCCAGAGTGCTGGCGCAGCGTCCGCCAAGAGCGGCCCCAGCATCCCTCCATCCGCAAGTGCGTTCCGGTGCGGCACGACCGGCTGGTACGGCAGTAGGGCGTGACTCATAAGGCCGCGTTCGTCCCCGAAGGTGTACAGGCCGTACTCGCGGGCATCATCGGCCAGGCCGCTCCAGGCCTGCGACAGACTGGCGAGCACCGAGTGACGCGGATGGTCCAGTGACGCCTCGTACAGCGCCTGCACCGACTCAGCCTGCGTGGCCGCAAATGGCACGAAGTACCCCTGGGAACTCGCCCGGTAGTACTTGAGGGCTCGTCCAGCGCGTGCCTCGGTGCGCGTGACCGTCAGGAGGCCCAATCGCAGGAACTGGCGGACGCGGTACAGCATGGCCGTCTTGCTGACCTCGAGTTCACGGGCGACATCCGAAACGAGCCGCTCTCGCCAGATGAACGGCTGAAAGAACTGCCGCGTGTACGCGTCAGCCAGTACCCGCGCCGCGGCCGGGTCATCCAGACGCTGCCAGACTGGTCCGGCACCCTCCGGGAACCTAGGTGAATTTTGGGGTGCCATGTTCACCAGGGTAAAGCCCACGCTGGCCATATGGCTTTCCCCACACGGTACGCGCCCTACGACCCGGCCCCGCGCCTGGCCGCTCCATTTGCCTGGCTGTGGCTCGGGGAGGCCATCACCGTCATGGGCGACCGAGCCCTCGGCGTCATGCTGCCTTACCTGGTGTTTCAGCAGACGCAGTCCCTGACTTCGACAGCTCTGCTGGCAATGACCGGGTACCTTCCGGGCCTGTTGTTCGGGTCACTTGCCGGCGTGCTCGCGGACCGCTGGGATCGTAGGACAACGCTGATCGGCGCACAACTTCTCCAGGGTCTCATCATCCTGCTGCTCCTGGCCGGTTCTTCGCAGATCGGGCTGTTGATGGGCGTGATCTTCGCGGTGCGTACCTTGAACCTGCTTGCTCTGCCGGCTGCTACGGCTCTCCTGCCTGAGCTCGTTGGCGAGGCTCAACTCGCGCGCGCCACCGCCCTGCTCTCGGTGGGGCATACCAGTGCGCGTCTGCTCGGTCCGGTTATGGGCGGCCTGCTCGTGAGTACTGGTGGCCTGCGGACCGTGGTGTGGGTGGACGCCTTGAGTTTCGTCCTGGCGGCGCTGTGCTTCGCCAGATTGCCCCGGTCTGCAAGCCATCGGCTGGCGAGTGAGAACGCGAGCTCGACCCTGCGGAGCGGATGGCGATCCCTGTACTCGGAGGGGCGGGAGGGCCTCAGCTGGATAATGCAGCAGCCTCTCATCCGCACCCTGTTCCTCACGGGGGCGCTCACCAGCCTGGGGGGCACCTTGATCGATCCGTACTACACGCCGTACCTGCAGAGTGTCCTGCGGGCCTCACCGGCCGACGTTGGGGTGCTCAGCACGTTGATCGGTGCCGGAACGCTCTGTGGCAGCCTGATCGCGACGCGGATCGTTCCGCGTGTGGCTCTGGGGCGCACAGTGGCGCTTGGCACTCTCCTGGTCGGCATCATCATGTTCCTGATGTACCGACAGACCAGTTTGGCACCGGTCTTCTTCCTGGGTGCGTTGCTCGGCCTCCCGATGGTCGTCGCCAATGTCGCGTCGTCCACGCTGTTGCAACTCGGGACGCCTGCGGCCTTGCGGGGCCGGGTGTCCG
This sequence comes from Deinococcus malanensis, assembly GCF_014647655.1. Classification (NCBI taxonomy): domain Bacteria; kingdom Thermotogati; phylum Deinococcota; class Deinococci; order Deinococcales; family Deinococcaceae; genus Deinococcus; species Deinococcus malanensis. The sequence goes on along the minus strand of NZ_BMPP01000016.1, from coordinate 7,874 downwards.
GGGCACTGAGTACCACGATGTCGCTGATGGGCGTGTTGACTACGGGGGGCGCTGCACTGCTCGGGAACCGCGTGGCGCCTGTTCCCATGCTTACCCTTGCGGCGATCCTGACCCTCCTCGCTGGTCTGCTCGCCTGGCGTCTGAGTCGCATGGAGTGCACACAGGGCCGGGTGTGCGTCCCACCGGGGGCGACTGTTGAGGCGTGAACCCAGCCTCAGCGCCTGACAATATCGCGGTTGAGGATGGGAGAACCGGTGCCTCCTCAATGGTGCGCGGGAGCGGTGAGCTCCGGTGCCATGGCCACCTGGAACTCCCGAAAGGCCTGCACAAGCTGTAGTTGCCCCATGGCTTCGTTATCCGTAGTTACCGCACAGGTCTGTTGGAAGTGTGGAGAGGAACAGGATAGAGATCGACCCGGTCAGCGAGATGGCGTAAGGCCGCGGCGAGCCGGGCTCGTGGCCCAGGACGCCCCAGGAGGCGCCTGACTTCCACCTCGTAGAAGTGTTGAGCGAGGCGTTCTTCGTACACTTCGTTCGCGGGGGTATAGAGGGGGTGGGTGAGGTGGTCGTTCATGTTGTCTCCTTTGTCTCTGAGGTGGCTTCGAGGTACGGCGTGAGGTGATCGTGGAGAACCTGAAAGCCCTGGTTGCCGAGGCAGTAGTAGACCGAGGTGCCTTTTTTGGTGGCTTTGACGAGGCCGGCGTCGACCAGGACTTTCATGTGGTGGCTGATGGTGGGTTGGCTGAGGCCGAGGGCCTGGCTGATGGTGCCGGCGAAGCATTCTCCGCGGCGTCTGGCTTCCTCGACGCGCAGAAGGAATTCGAGAATCTGTTGGCGTGTGGGGTCGGCAAGGGCGCGGAGGACATCGTGGTGGACGGCAGGGCTCATGTCATCAATGTACATCTAAATAGACACTTGTCAATATTGATAGGCATTGATGCTTAGAGGCAGCCCCACAGTGGATCCCTCCTGCCAGGGCATAACTGCGAAAACATCCGCATGGAGAAGTCTTGCGCGAGCACCTTGGGAAGCAGGCCGTCGACCTCCTGGGGGACAGCCGCGTGACCTTTATGCACGACCGCCTACACCTGGACCCCTACCAGGCCATGTGGTGCGTTCAACCTGGCCAGGAGGGATAAACCAGGCTGTACGTGTGGAAAGAGGCCGCTGCGGGAATCGGTGTCAATCCTTCGGGCCATAATCGTTCTGCATAGCTCAATTCGTAGTGCATAGCGGGGTAGAATGTTCAGCATCAAAGGCAGCCCACGGGCTGCCTTCTTCGTCCCTTTCAGGGCTGCCGAATCAGGCGCTCTGGTCTTCCAGACAGGCCCAGCACGCGTCGAGGAGTGCAGGTTCAGCTCGTCACCAAAAAGATCGGCCAGCTCGCGCGTTTCTCGCACGGCGACATGACCGGCCCAGTTCCGCCTAAGCCGGCCCGGGTTGCTCCGGTACCGGCACCGCCAGACCCACCCCCTCTGATTCCGCTGGTGACTCCGTCCGTTGGAGTTCTCCATAGATCAGGGTACGATTTACGCCCGCTGCGGCCTGGTACAGGTCAGCACACCGCTCAATCCGCACGTGCCGACCATGCTCAGCGTGCTGCATGCCCTGATGCCGCACTTGCCGCCTGGGATGCTGATTCGCGTGATCCTGCCTCCTGCGGCACTTGCAGCGTTCACCAACCCACACTCCATTCGCTCAGATGGTCGAGGACATCCAGCGGCAGGTGCAACAGAAACACATCGATCTGCGGCTCAGATAAGCCTGAAGCGCTCTGGACCGACCATCATCATGTTTCAGGCAAACCACCGCGATGATATGCAGGGCCCGGTTCATTAGGGATGGTCGTTGAGTTCGTGGCGGAATGTGAGGGACATCCGGGAATCTGGCAGGTGCGTTCGGGGAGGTTGATTTGCTCCGAAAAGGTCCTCGAGTGGTCTTCAGCGGAGGACGTCAGCTCTCCCAGATATCTGGTCCCCATGAGATTGCGTTTGAGAAAGCCCACCAGCGGCTGAAATACGGCACCTTCTGCAGGTATACCGCTGTGACAATTTGTTGTTTTCTGGTACCAGTCGGTGAACAATCCACCAGGCAGATGAAGATGTGCGAGGAGGTTCGCCAGGTTGGAAAGTTTAGGTGAGCAGGTCCTGCTAGACGTCTGGAGCGGGGAGGGACCTGTTGGGCTGCCAGTGATGGGCACACCCCAGGCACTGATCGTCTTAATGCAGAACCACCTTAATGTGGCTTCCGGCGCTGTCAGAAGTGGTCTGACAGGAACCGATCATCAGCTTCATGAATCCGGAAAATGGAAAAAACCACGTTCCGGGCGAGCTTTTTCCAACTACCGTGTGGTCATGACCAACGCCTTCCCCCGTCCGCTGAGCCTGGCCCTGACCGCCCTGTGCTTCGCCCTGCCGCTGATGACCAGCTGCGGCGGAACGGGGGCCGTGCAGCCCCAGACCACGGCAGCCACTTCCGCAGCCAGTACCGAGGCCAACCTGTCCGGTGAAGGTCAGGCGGCCCTGCGGGCCCTGCGC
>NZ_BMPP01000016.1:0-5194 GCF_014647655.1 Deinococcus malanensis | reverse complement strand
GCACAGGTAGGGCCTTCCATCGTGAAGGTCCAGTGGATGCGCGCCTATGCCGGTGAAGGCACCCTGACGCCCCAGGCCCTGGTCAGCGCCTGTCAGGCCGACGGAACCGAGGCCATGGCCTGCGCCCAGGTGTTGCGCAAGGCTACCCACGCGGCCGTGGAGCGTCAGTCGGCGGCCAACACGTGGCTGGTCGTTCTGGCCGAGATCGACCGCCCCCTGTCGGTGCAGCCCGGTCGCTGAGCACTGCCGGGGTGAGGGCCGACGCTGTCATGGTCAGCAGCGTCTGGCGACACCAGGAATCCTGCTCGTATGCTCGGAAGCAATTGAAGAAGGGATGCACTTTGAGGAGGAAGTTACGCTGGAAGTGCGGGAATACCAGGGCATCGCGGAGGAAGAACTCGGGTGCCTGGTCGCGCGGTCACCGGCCGCTTTACGGCGGGCTTTGCAGTACACCCGCCGGCAACGCGAGCGGGCTCAAGCGCTCGCCCAGGCCGTCCATCTGTACAGAACATGGCCAGAGCACCTGAGCTCCGGCCATGTTTTGGAATTGAGTTAATCAGCGTGCTCGACGGACTTGCTCGAAACGTTATCGGTGTTTCCGGACTCAATGGTCCTGGACGACGTCAGCTGCCCGGCATTCCGCACACTGATCGAGCGCTTCTGGGCAGCCTCACTGCGTGGAACGCGGATGGTCAGGGTGCCGTGATCGAAGTCGGCCTCGACCTTGGTGAGGTCGTACTTGGCGGGAACACTGAACGTGCGAGTCAGCGTGCCGTAGGGGCGCTCGACGCGGTGAGCGGTGCGGCCCTCGGTGCGGGTGTAGCGGCGCTCGGCCTGAACGCTGAGGGTCTGGCTTTCCGCCTCGATCTGGATGCTGTCTGGTGAGACGCCCGGCAGGTCCAGGGTCAGTTCCAGGCCGTGGGCGTCCTCGTGGACGTCGACCGGAGGGGCGAAGCGCGCACCCTGACCATTCTGGTCGCCCGAGGGGGCGAAGGCACGGTCCATGCGCTGGGTGAGTTCCTCGATTTCACGGAAAGGATCAAATCGCATCATGGGGAGACCTCCTTTGGTTGGGGGCGGGATCAGTCCTGCCGGACCGTCCTCGCCGAGTTGCGATAAATATAAAACTTGAGTGCGTACCCGTCAAGTTTAGTGCGCCTCAAGAAACTGCAGCATGACCCGGCATACCGGGTCATCAGCGAGCCATGATGCGTTCGTCCGGGAGCTCTTTCATGCTCGGCACGGGTGATGTGCTGGAGCCGGCACGCGCGACGCTCCCGGCCGTGCTCTCAACGAACGTCCTCCCAGGCAGGTGATCGCCCTGATGCAGGACAACCACGTCCCCGCGGCGCTCAGCGCCTGCGGGAGTCCTCCGACGTTCCGGGAGACCCTCGCCACCCTGATCCACTCGGGCCTTCCCGTGCCGGTCGACGGCCGAACGTTCGCGCAACGGTACGCCTCACACGGGGCCACCCTCCTGCACACGCTCATTCACCCGTAACGACCGAACGAAACGCGGCCTCTTGGGAACGACCAGGGGGCCGCGCTTCACTGCTCACCCGTGCGTCACCAGCCCATCACCCGAAAGGCCGGCTCGTGATGCGGCGTCATGGCCTGCGCGACCTCGACGACCCGCAAGGCGTCCGGACCGAAGACCACCACCAACTGCCGGGCGTTTCCCGCGATCAGCGCCCGAGCGAGAGCGTCCACGTGACCCGGGTCAATGACCCAGGTGGTGTGCTCCTCAGGCTTCCCAGCTCGGTGTGTGATCAGGAGCCCCCCCTGATGAGGCACGACACTGCCGTCCCGCCTGTCTTCCTGATCCGGTTCGGGAACAGGGCCGCCGATCCTGGCCGGACTCGTGCCACGCCAAGCTTCTTTCGGGGGAATGCGGACGTGCACGGGTGCGCGCCAGGCCATCAGAACGCGTGCTGGGAACATGGCGCCCAGATCCACACTGCAGGGAGCGTACCGCTCGAAGACGTCGATGATGGCGTCCGGAACGAGATCGGGGGGTCGCTGGTCAGCGGGCGTGAGCATGCCTGCACGGTAGTAGGGCGCATGTGTGCCGCGCGAGCGGTTGTGCTGCTGGAGGTGTACGGAACGCGGGGGGTGGCGTGACACACAAGCGCCCCATCACGGTGAAGGTCAGCCTTACGGGTGCCTCGCAGACGCCCAGGCCTGACAGGAGGACCACCCGGAAGAAACGCCTGAATCCACCCGCCAGCACACCCCCAAGGCCTGCTCAACCTGGGCACGGCCGCCCGCCCAATCCCCGTAACGTTGGAGTACGCATGAAGAAGTTCACCCCCCCTGCTCAAGCCTTTCAAGTCGGATGTCTTTGTTTCGAGGGTGCAGGGCTTGATTCAACAATCTGAAGTTCCGGAATCCCGTGCTGGATAACAAGGCTGACCGGCTTATCCCACGCTTGAACAACCAGCGTGAGATGACGAATCATCGCTACTACCCGAGCACCTTCAAGCGTATCCTCAGCGTCTATGCCGGCCCCCTGCCACTACCTCCTGATTGACGACAGCCCCACTGACCGGCTGCTCGCAGAGGAAGCCTTCGAGCACGTCGGCCTGGATTGCTCCCTCACCACCGTAGAAGGTGGGCGTCAGGCCCTGGATCACCTCCGGAGCGCAACCGTGCAGCCCGACGTGATCCTGCTGGACATCAATATGCCGGGAATGAGTGGATTTGAGGTGCTCGAGGAACTCAAGCGTGATCCTGTTTTCCGGCTCATTCCGGTGGTGATGCTTACCACCTCCAGCGCGAGGAGTGATGTGACGCGGGCGTACAGCCTGCATGCGAGCTCGTACCTGGTGAAGTCGCTTGTGCTGGGGGAGTTTCTGGCGCAAGTGGAGGCGTTCTTAAAGTACTGGCAGGCAAACCGGGTCTCGGACGCGCAGTAGAGCAAGCACTGGAGCTTCTTTTTTGTTTTCTAGCCTCTTCATCCCTGCGTTCTTGTTCTCCTCCTGCTTTGGCCCGTGCACTAACTTGCTTGTGCAGTCTTGAGCACCGTCTCGTACACTTCCTTATGGCGTCCGTCCCACAGCATTACCTGTTGATCGACGACAGCGCGACGGACCAACTCCTCGCGCAGGAAGCTTTCGCGCAATTACAACCGCACTCCACACTGACCTGCGTGTCGGGTGGAACAGAAGCACGCGAGCTCCTGGAGTCCGGTTCCTCCCTCCCGGATGTCATCCTCCTGGACATCAACATGCCGGGAATAAATGGCTTTCAGCTCCTGGAGTGGTTGAAAGATCAACCGAATCTCCGCAGGATTCCAGTCGTGATGCTCAGCACTTCGTCTGCGGAGCAGGACGTGCGTCAGGCGTACAGTCTGCACGCGAGTTCGTACTTGGTGAAGTCGGCGTCGTTCGAGGCGTTCGTGGTGCAGGTGGAAGCTTTTTTAGGGTTCTGGCAGGCGACGAAGGTGGCGCACCAGCAAGCGTGACCTGAGGAAGAACAAATGCACCTCAATCAGCCGCTTCCTGGATCGCCTGGCACTGCATCTGCGCACAGGACGACAGATACCCAATCGAACGCCACGGAATCTCGATCGTCCTCCCATCCACAACGGCGACAAACGGCAAAGTTGGCAGGGTCGCCTGATTGATCGTCCGGCTCAGTCTGTTTTTTTGGGAGAGTGACATTTCCAAAACGATGGTGTCGCCGCTGTTGAGATGCACGTGAACAGTGAGCATGCGTCCTCCGGACTCGAAAGGGTATTGGGTGGTTGAGATACCTGACCTTAAACCCTTGGGTCTTACACTGTTCTCCCACCAAGGACCCACTTCGCAGGCTTTTTCATGTTGTCCTCTGAACAGCCCACAGCCCGCGCAAACATGCCCCCAATCCCGTAGCAGCAGGCGCAGACCCCGGCCAACCTCACGGGTTGGAACGCGAAGCACATCCGCCGGCGCACGCTTTGTAGAAGCCGCTACCGCGTAGGGGAGGTCACCTGAACTGTCCCCCCGATGTCCAGAACGCGCTCTAGGAGGCGATTTCACCTGTCCCGGCTTTTCCATACCAGAACGCCAGCAATTGCTGCACGACTCTGGTGTAATCACCAAAACTACCCGGCTTGGCAACATACTGGTCAGCCCCTGCTGCAATGCTCCTCTTCGCGTCCTCGGCCGCAATCGAGCCACTGAACACCACTATCGGGAGGTCAGCAAAGGTGGCCATGCGCCGAACTTCCTGCAGGACTTCTATGGCGCCCATTCGGGGCGTGTTTCCGTCCAGGAGAACCAGATGTGGGCGGAACGCACCACTGTATGGATGCTGTTGCTTGAGGTACGCAAGCGCTTCGGCGCCGTCGGGAACCACCGTCAGCCTCAACTCAGGCAGAAAATTCTCTAAGGCCAGCTCCATGAGGACGACATCAGACGGGTTGTCTTCTACCATCAGGACGTCGAACATAGGTTCTTTCCCTCCTTCAGACCCCCCAACCCGCGAGCGTATCCTCGCGGACGGCCGGTAGGCTGGAAGTTCTGATCACGCCATCCTGGAACACCACACCGTGTTCTGAAATGGAAAGAAAGAACGCCCATGGTTCAACGTTAAGCGAGGGGCTGTCACATCCGTCTGAAACGGATTCTCGTGAAGGCAAACCCACGCACCGTCCCGATACCACCCCACCCATCCGCATCCCACAATTTCTTGTGGAGGTGCAGAACGGTCGCACTTTGCCTACACGCCGCAGCACAGCCCCTTAATGCCTCGGTTCAGAGCCCTCAAACAGCGGAATTCAGGGTCAAGCTCGCAGGTTGCATGACTGGGCACGAGGACAGGAACGCAATCGAACGCCACGGGATCTCCACCGTCATCCCCCCGACGACCGCCACGAAAGGCAGAGTCGGCATCTGTTCCCGGTTCAGCGTTCGGCTGACCCGATTTTTTTCTGATGAGGACACCTCGAGTTCAATCACGTCACCGCTGGTCAGATGTAGGTGCAGGATAAGCATATGGCCCTCCTTGAACGTATGTACGAAAGTACATTGATGATGTCACCCCTCAGCGGCACAAGGACATCACACTGTTCATAAGGAACAGGAAATCTTGGGGGTGTCGTGCTGGGGGTGGGGTTGCACCAGTTGTGCGTAGACGGAGTTAAGAACTCCGAGAATAACGACAACGAGGTGCGACATGGGACAACGAAAGACGTATTCAGCCGAGTTCAAAC